>JAYUWF010000391.1:0-9763 GCA_043753685.1 Herminiimonas sp. | reverse complement strand
GCCTGCGCCAGCACCAGTGCGTCCGAGGAACCGTGGACGGCAGGCAGCGCAAAGCGGGTGGCAGGCTTGGGTAAGACTTTTTTTAAATCAAATGACATCAGAGGTCCGACAACTGGCCTGTCTTGGAGAAACAATGGGAGCGCGATGGGACTGTGGCGGCCGGGCTGGAATCACGCTTGGGGCCGGTGTCGGCAGACAGGCCTTGCTGGCAGTAATTGGCCGGGTCTTTTGCATGCGCCGCTGTTGCCCGCGATTTTCGGCGACGAATATCGCGTAAAGTCTGCTCGATTGACAGTAAAAAACGTTGATGCGATTATAAACCAACCACATGAACCGGGCGGGGCGCGCCTTCAGCACCGCGCGCATGGCAACCCGCACCACCGCGCGGGCCAAGGCACGCCCAGTCTGCCGGGCGCCACGTGACAGGTGCTTTCACTATTTCGAAGTCACCGTTTGTAGACGCCGTTTTCAAGCCACCTCCTTAAAGTCACCTTCTTGAAGCACACGATGGCAGCTTGTTTTTCCCTGATTCCGGCCGCCGGCGTCGGCGCCCGCATGGCCGCCGGCCAGCCCAAGCAATATTTGCGGGTCGCCGGCAAGCCGCTGTTGCGCCACGTGCTCGATACCTTTGCCGCCACGCCTGCGATAGTCCATTCTTTCGTGGTGGTGTCGCCCGACGACGGCATGATCGATGGCTTGATGGCGCAGGCGCCCGCGCTGGCTGGAAAGGCGAGCATCGTCCGGGCCGGTGGCGCCAGTCGACGCGAATCGGTGCGCAACGGGCTCGAGGCGATGCGGCCGCACGTGCAGGACGACGATTGGGTGCTGGTGCACGATGCGGCGCGACCCGGCCTGACAGTGGGTCTGGTGGAGCAGCTGATCCGGGAACTCGAAGGCGACGATGTCGGCGGCCTGCTGGCGCTGCCGGTCGTCGATACCCTCAAGCGCTGCAATACCCATGGCCGCAGCGAAGGCAGCGTGCCGCGCGAGGGTTTGTGGGCGGCCCAGACGCCGCAGATGTTTCGCTATGCGGTGTTGTGGCAGGCCCTCGGCATGCGCGGCGAATTTACCGATGAAGCAAGTGCGATCGAGGCGCTCGGCCTGCAACCGAAACTGGTGATGGGCAGTGCCCGCAATTTCAAATTGACGCTGCCGGCGGATGTTGCGCTGGCCGAGTTGTATCTGCAATCGACCTGAACCACGAAAGACTCTCCGCCATGCACCCAGTTTTCCCATTCAAAATAGGCCAGGGCTACGATTGCCACTCGCTGGTGACCGGCCGTGCCCTGATCATCGGCGGCGTGCGGATCGATCATCCGACCGGCCTGTTGGGGCACTCCGACGCAGACGTACTGCTGCATGCGATTACCGATGCCTTGTTCGGCGCGGCGGCGCTGGGCGACATCGGCCGGCATTTTTCCGATACCGATGCGCGTTTCGCCGGCGCCGATTCACGCGTGCTTCTGCGCGAAGCCCGACGCCTCATTGGCGAAGCTGGTTTTACGGTCGGCAACGTGGACGCCACCATCATCGCCCAGGCGCCGAAAATGGCGCCGCACATCGGGCGCATGGTCGAACACATCGCCGCCGATCTGCAGATCGAACCCGGCCAGGTCAACGTCAAGGCCAAGACCAACGAGCGGCTCGGTTACCTCGGCCGGGAAGAAGGCATCGCTGCCGAAGCGGTGGCGCTCCTGTTTCGGCGCGAGCCGGAGCTGCTGGGATTGTAGGATGCGGCGGCGCGCCCTCAGCCGCGCAGTCGGCCGATGTCGGCGATTTTAGCGACGCGTTGGCGACAACGGCAGGGAGATACTGATCTGCAGTCCTTGTGGCGACCGGTTGCTGATGCGCAGGGTGCCGAAATGCCGCTTGATGACGCGCTCGACGATGGCCAGCCCCAGGCCCGAGCCGTTGGCCTGGCCACGCGCGGTATCGAGCCGCGTGAAGGGGCGCAGAAGGCGATCGATCTGATCGTCGGGCACACCCCTGCCGCGGTCGCTGAAGTCGATCGTGGCGCGGCCCTGATGGACGCGGCAAGCCAGTTCGATCTGCACTGCCTCGGCGTCGTCTGCCTTGCCGTAGCGGCGGGCATTCTCGACCAGGTTGTTGAAGACCCGCTTCAGATCGACCGAATTACCCATGATCTCGATGCCGGGTGCGATGGTCGCATCGAGCCGCACGTCGCTGCGCCGGGTCGCGTCCTGTGCGACGTCCAGCATCAGTTCGGACAGATCGACGTGAGTGAAGCTGGCGCTGTCGGTGGGCCGCGCGTAATCCAGAAACTGGCCGATGATGGCGTCCATCTGGCGCAGGTCCGATTGCATTCCCTCGCGGGCGCTGGCGTCGAGATTGGCCATTTCGACTTCGAGCTGCATGCGCGCCAGCGGTGTGCGCAAGTCGTGCGAGATGCCGGCCAGGACCACGGCGCGGTCCGATTCGACCCGGTTCAGGTCGTCCACCATCTGATTGAAGCTGTGATTGGCTTCGCGGATTTCGGTCGGTCCCGCCTCTGGCAATGGATCCGGCTGGCCACCCTTGGCAATCGCGCGGGCGACCGCGGTCAGGCGCGCCAGCGGCAGGTTCACCAGGCGTGAAATGATCGCCGCGCCGATCAGCGACAGCGACAGCGTGGCGGCCGCCCAGCCCAGCCATTGCAGGCCGGTGGTGCGGTCGACCCGCTCGCGGTCCATGCGCAACCAGTAATCGTCGTCGTCGATCTTGAAGCTGACCCAGAAGCCGGGCAGGTCGTTGACCGCGCCGGCGAACCGGGTATCGGCGCCGAGCTTGTCGCGCACCGTCTGCTGCAGCACCGGCATCAGGACATCGTCGAAGGGCGGCTCGGTGCGGTCGTTGTCTTCCAGCGGATAGATCCGGATGCCTTCGTTGCTGGCCAGGTCGAACAGGAGTTCGCGCCGCAGGTCCGGCGCGGAATGCGCCAGCGCCGCACGGGTGATCGTCACCATCGATACCACCTGCGCTGCCAGCTGGGTCGCGCGCGGAGTGCGCTCGATGACGCGGTAACTGACGATCCAGGCCGCCATGCTGGCAGCGATCAGCAGCGCCAGGAACAGGAAGGTGCGCCAGAACAGGCCGCTGCGCAGCCAACCCATGCGGCGCGACAGGCCGGCGATCCGCGACTTTTCGGGCAAGAGCAGGGCCGATTCGGAACGGTTCATGACCTAGCGTGGCTGGCCCTCGGGGATGAAGACATAGCCTAGGCCCCACACGGTCTGGATATACAGCGGATTGGAAGGGTCGGGTTCCAGCAGCTTGCGCAGGCGCGAGATCTGCACGTCCAGGCTGCGGTCGAAGACTTCGTATTCGCGTCCGCGCGCCAGTTCCATCAGCTTTTCGCGCGACAGCGGTTGGCGTGCGTGGCGCGCGAACACTTTCAATACGGAGAATTCGCCGGTCGTCAGCGGTACCGAATCACCATTCTTTTTCAGGGTACGGGTGCCCAGGTCGAGCACGAAGTCTCCAAAGGTGAAGGATTGCGGCGTCTCCGATGGCGCGCCCGGAATTTCATCCGGGCCGATGCGGCGCAGGACGGCGCCGATGCGGGCCACCAGTTCGCGCGGATTGAACGGCTTCGGGAGATAATCGTCGGCGCCCATTTCCAGGCCGACGATGCGGTCGACGTCTTCACCCTTGGCCGTCAGCATGATGATCGGGGTCATGTCGCCGGCGCCACGCAGGCGGCGGCAGATCGACAGGCCGTCTTCGCCCGGCAACATCAGGTCCAGTACCAGCAAATCGTAGCGTTCGCGAATCCACAGCTTGTTCATGGCTTGCGCGTTTTCGGCGGTCACGACGTTGAAGCCTTGCTCGGTCAGATAACGGCGCAGAAGGTCGCGCAAGCGCACGTCATCGTCCACCACGAGAATCTTCGCCTGATGATTGCCGCCGGCGGAAGTAGAAGCGGATGATGGTGTGTTTGTCGTATTCATTTTGCTATGGTAACGTCGGAAAGTTGATGCTCAAAGGGTTCCCCAGTGGCATTACAAAGTGTTACAAACTTTACCCCAATGGCCTTCAGGGTTCAATCGAAGCAGCCTACACTTTGTGAACACCAAGGGAGTTGCGGCCAGTCCGGCCGTTGCCACCCGCATCAAGAAAGACGGCCATGCGCATCGATTCATCCTGCAGTATAAGCATTGCACTGACACTGGCATTTGCTGCCGGCAGTGCGCTTGCTGGCGACGGTGATCGGCGCGGAAACAATCGCGAAGACATGCGGGAGCAGCGCCAGGCACAGCGTCAGGATCGGCAGCGCGACGTGCGCGCCATGCAGTCTCTGCCGCCGCAATACCAACAACAGCCGCAGTCTCAGCAGCAACCGCAATATCAACCACCGCAGCAGCAGCCGCAATCCGACAACGGCCGTCGTGGCGCGCGCATGTCCCCGGAAGAGCGGCGCGCCTTGCGTCGCCAGATCGACCAGGCCAGTCACGACATGTACGGTCCGGGCCGCTGAGCAAAAAAATTCCGCGCCGCTGCGGCAGCACCGAAGGGAGCGTCTGGCCATGGGCCGGAGCGCTCCCTTTTTAATTCCAGGTCAGCGCCACCATTTGTGCGACCCGACCCGTTGGAATTCGAACGCGTGGTCGGCTATTCGCTGACCTTGCCGCGCATCGCCTTGACTTGCGACCGGCTGGCCTTGGTGTCGAGCCGCTTGCGCTGGGATCCGTAGGTCGGCTTGGTCGGTTTGCGCACGGTCGCTACGGTCGCGGCAGCGTCGACCATTTCCTGCAGCCGGCGCAGCGCCTCAGCACGATTCTTTTCCTGGCTTCTCGCTTGCTGCGCCTTGATCACGATGACGCCGTCACCGGTGATGCGCTGATCGTTCAATTGCAGAAGGCGTTCCTTGATCGGCTCCGGTAGCGCGGACGCGCGGATGTCGAAACGCAGGTGGATCGCGCTTGAGACCTTGTTGACGTTCTGGCCGCCCGGCCCCTGGGCCCGGATCGCCGTCATCTCTACCTGGCTTTCGTCGAGATGGATGCCGTTGGCGGGCGGATCGACGCTCATCGCTTCAGGCCTCGGCAGGTGGCGTGCGTCGGGCTGCCAGCGCTACGGTTGCCAACGCCAACTGTGCATACAACGCCGCATGGGCCGGATGGACGATGCCAAGCGCTTCCTGCTGGCGCGCCACGGTGGCCATGTCGCCGCGGGCGATCGGGCCCGTCAACGCCGCGACGGGTCCGAGGCGGAACACGTTGTCCGCCGTCTCGCGCAACAGCGGCGCGATCATCGACAATGCATCCTCGGCGCCGATGCCGGCCTGGCCGTAGGTCTGGATTGCGACATCGATCAGGGTCACCAGGTAATTCGATGCGAATACGGCGCCCGCGTGATACAGCGTCTTGTGCCGCGCATCGACCGTGATCAGGCGCGCGCCGAGCGCCGTGAACAGCTTGCCGAGCACCGTCAGCGCCAGCGGGTCGCCCTCGATCGCGCACATGGTGCCGTCGAAACTGGCCGCGACGCGCGCCGGGTCCGCGAAACTGCGTACCGGATGAATGCTGGCCACGGACGCGCCGGCACGTTTGGCCGCCGCCAGCAGCGAAGCGCCATGCGCACCGCTGCAATGCGCCACCACGCTGGCCGACGACAGCACGCCGGTTGCGGCCAATCGGATGCAAGCTGATTCGATCTGGTCGTCGGGCACCGTCAGCAGGAAAACATCGGCCGGCTGCAAGCCGGTATCGCCGTCGACCGCGGTACCGCTGCCGATGAAGGCCAGTGCGGCGGCCGTGGTTTCGCTGTCACGCGTGACGATCTCGACCAGCCTGGCCGCACCCGTCACATGGCATAACCGACCGATCGTCGTGCCGACCCGGCCGGCGCCGATGATGGTCACGCGCGGTACTGCTGCCGATGCAATCGCTGTCATGGAAATCCTCCGGGTTCCGCCATGCTATGCCGAAAACTTCAGGTGCGGCGCCAGCGCGGTGTAAGCACCCTCGGTCGGATGCTGGCGGGCCTGGACCATGTGCCGTTCGACAAACAGCGGATGGCGCATGGCTTCGTCCATGCGCAGGATCGGCGTGACGCAGCAATCGACCGGATCGAAGAGTTGGATCCAGTGCGCCAGCGGGTGCTGCACGAAGATCGCATCGAGTTCGGCCTTGACCGCCATCGCATCGGCCGCACCGACTTCCTGGCCGCATTCCCAGTGATGCTGCTTCAAGTCCGGTCTGCCCAGGACATCGCAACAGCTTTCCCAGAATTTCAGCTCGAGCGCGCCGACCGCCATGAAACGGCCGTCGCTGGTCCGATACACGTTGTAGCAAGGTACGCCGCCGGTCAGCAGATCGCGCCCGGGCGGCGCTGGCCGGCCGGTATTGTTCACCGCCACGGCAGGCATCAGATTGTGGGCAAAGACGGCATCGGTCATCGAGACATCCACGAAACGTCCCGGCCCGCCCATCTTCACGCCCACGAGCGCGGCCAGGATGCCCTGCACGGCGCTCTGGGCGCCGCCGAGCAGGTCGCCGACCTGAAGATTGGCCAGGGCCGGCGTGCCGTCGCTGCCGCTGGATTGTTCCAGCATGCCGGCGTAACCGATGTAGTTGATGTCGTGGCCGGCGCGTTGCGCAAACGGGCCCGCCTGGCCATAGCCGGAGATCGCGCACATCACCAGCGCGGGTTTGCGCCGCTTGAGCGCATCCCAGCCGAGCCCGAGACGCGCCATCACGCCGGGCCGGAATCCTTCGATCACGACATCGGCGCCGTCGACCAGCGCCAGGAAGCGCTCGCGGTCCGCAGCGTCCTTCAGATCAAGTTCCAGGAATTGCTTGCCGCGATTGATCGCCATGAAAAACTGCGAGACCTCGACCTTGACCGGTCCCATGGTGCGGGCATAATCGCCGCCGCCCGGCGCCTCGATCTTGATCACCTCGGCACCCATGTCGGCCAGGTGCATGCTCGCCATCGGACCAGGCAAAAGCCGGGTCAGGTCGAGGATGCGGATGCCGTCGAGTGGTTGATCGATGGTGGCCATGGATTTGGTCGATTAATCGCAGTCGCTCAGACCGCGACCTGCTCCAGCGCTTCCTGCAATTCCAGCCACTCCGCCTCCAGCTGCGTGATTTCCTTTGCATAAAAGGTCTGGTCGGTCAGCAGCGTCTTCAATTCCTTCTTGTTGGCCTGGTCGTAGATCAGGGGATCGGCCAGGCGTGCTTCGACCGCGCCTTTCTGTGCATTGCGCTTGGCGATCTGTTCTTCCAGCTTCTTGATCTTGGCTTCGATCGGTTTCTTTTTTGCGGCTAGCTTTTGCCGGTCTTCGGCATCGGCGCGTTTCTGATCCTTGCGGTCGGCGCTCGACAAGGGCGCCGGCGCCACGGCGCTGGCAGCGCTCGACGAGACCGGCGGCAAGGCAGCGGTCGCCGCCGCGCCGGTCGCCAGTGCAGCACCGGTCTTGTTGGCCAGCTTGGTCTTGAACAGCCAGTCGCGGTAATCGTCGAGGTCGCCGTCGAACGGCTGCAGCTTGCCGTCGGCGACGATGACGAATTGATCGGTGGTCGCGCGCAGCAGATGCCGATCGTGCGACACCACCACCAGCGTGCCTTCGAACTGCGCCAGCGCCATGGTCAGCGCTTCCCGGGTTTCCAGGTCGAGATGGTTGGTCGGCTCATCCAGCAGCAGCAGGTTGGGGCGTTGCCAGACGATCAGCGCCAGTGCCAGGCGGGCTTTCTCGCCTCCGGAAAATGGTGCGATCTTGCTGGTCACCATGGCGCCGTTGAAATTGAAGCTGCCCAGGAAGTTGCGTAATTCCTGTTCGCGCACGTTCGGCGCGATATGGCCCAGATGCCAGAGCGGCGACTCTTCGTGGCGCAGCATTTCGACCTGATGCTGGGCGAAGTAGCCGATGGCCAGGCCCTTGCCGAATTCGGTGTCGCCGGACAGTGGCGCCAGTTCTCCGGCAATGGTCTTGATCAGGGTGGATTTGCCGGCGCCGTTGACGCCCAATAATCCGATGCGCTGGCCGATCTGCAATGAAAAATTGATGCCTGAGACGATCGTCTTTTCCGTCACCTTGTGGCTGCTGTCGTCTTCTGTGCGGTAGCCGGCATTGACGTCTTCCATCACCAGCAGTGGATTCGGCGCATTCGCCGGTTCGCGGAATTCGAACGAGAATTCGGCGGCGGCGCGCAACGGCGCCA
Organism: Herminiimonas sp.; assembly: GCA_043753685.1. GTDB lineage: Bacteria > Pseudomonadota > Gammaproteobacteria > Burkholderiales > Burkholderiaceae_D > JANXSS01. The sequence continues at coordinate 1,598 of JAYUWF010000391.1, read as the reverse complement.
GTTCTTCCATCTTCGCCAGTGCCTTCATCCGGCTCTGTGCCTGGCGCGCCTTGCTGGCCTGCGCCTTGAAGCGGTTGATGAAGGATTCCAGGTGCGCCCGTTGCCGGGTCTGCTTTTCCAGCGCGCTCTGCGCCAGGATCATCTGCGCCGAACGCTGGCGCTCGAACGATGAATAATTTCCGGTGTAGCGCTTGAGCTTGCGCTCGTCGATATGGACGATCACGTTGACCACGCCGTCGAGAAAATCGCGGTCATGGGAAATGATGATCAGGGTGCCGGCGTAGCGCTTCAACCAATCTTCCAGCCAGATGATGGCGTCCAGATCCAGATGGTTGGTCGGCTCGTCCAGCAGCAACAGGTCGGACGGACACATCAGCGCCTGCGCCAAGTTCAGCCGCATGCGCCAGCCGCCGGAAAAACTGGCGACCGGTTGCTGCATCTGCTCCATGGTGAAACCCAGGCCGGTCAGCAATTGCTCGCCGCGCGAGCGCGCCGTGTAGGCGTCGGCATCGGCCAGTGCGCTGTAGAGCTCGCCGATCAGGATGCCGTTGGCGCTGGTATCGGGTTCGCTTTCCAGGAACGCGAGTTCGTCTTCCAGCCGGCGCAGGGTGACGTCGCCATCGATGGCATATTCAAGAGCCGGGCGATCCAGTGCCGGGGTTTCCTGCGCCACGTACGCCATGCGCCACTTGCTCGGAAAATCGATGGTGCCCAGGTCGGCGTGTAGCTCGCCGCGCAACAGGCCGAACAGGCTGGACTTTCCGGCGCCGTTGGCACCGATCAGGCCGATCTTGTCGCCCGGATTGAGGGTGACGTCGACATTGTCGAGCAGCGGCTTGACGCCGCGGGCGAGGGTGACTTGTTGAAAACGAATCATGTTGCGGGGCCTGCCGTTGGAAAATTCTGTAGATATTCGTGCAGCTGTTCTGCCGTCACCATGAACACCATGTCGTCGCCGGCGCTGGTGGTCAGCCAGGTCATTTCCAGTTCCGGAAAAGCGGCCTCGACGTTATCGCGCTCGTTGCCGATCTCGATCATCAGCATGCCGACCGTCGTCAGCCGATTCCGGGCGCCTTGCAGGATCCGGCGCACCAGGTCCATGCCATCGACGCCGCCGGCCAGCGCCAGCGCAGGCTCGTGCTTGTATTCGGCTGGCAATTGCAGCATGGATTCCGCATTCACATAGGGCGGATTGGCGATGATCATGTCGTAGCGTTTGTCGCCGATCGATTCGTACAGGTCGGAGGCGATCAGGTGAACCCGCGTCTCCAGCGCATAGTCTTCGACATTCCGATGCGCGACTTCCAGCGCTTCCTTCGAAATGTCGACCGCATCGACCTGCGCCACCGGAAAGGCATCGGCCATCATGATCGACAGGCAACCGGAACCGGTGCACAGCTCGAGGATATCGGTGACGGCGAACGGATCTTCGATCCAGGGCGCGAATTGCTGCGGTATCAGTTCGGCGATGAAGGAGCGCGGCACCAGCACGCGCTGATCGACGAAGAAGCGGTAACTGCCGAGCCAGGCTTCCTGGGTGATGTAGGCGGCCGGCAGGCGCTGCTCGGTGCGCTGGCCGATCACGTGGAGCAGGGCGG
>JAYUWF010000390.1:0-9801 GCA_043753685.1 Herminiimonas sp. | reverse complement strand
TGGTAACACCTGGCCGACCGTAACACGAGCTGAACCAACCGGTGCACTGACCCATTGATGGCAATCCGACTTCCTCCCGTGCATGCGCTGTCCGCTTTCGAAGCCGCAGCGCGCCTGCATTCCTTTGCCTTGGCGGCCGATGAGCTGTGCATCACGCCGTCGGCGCTGTCGCATCGGATCCGCCTGCTGGAAGATTTCGCCGGCGAGCGACTGTTCCTGCGCGACGGGCGCAGCATCAGCCTCTCGGAATTCGGCCGCCGCTATCTGGACGTGGTGCGTGGCGCGCTGCGCACGCTGACCGATTTCCCGATGCCGCATCGCAGCGCCCAGGTCCAGCCGCGCATCAAGGTCACGGCGCCGCCGACCTTCGCCCGCTACCTGCTGTTGCCGCGCCTGGCGGAATTCACCCGCCTGCATCCGGAGATCGCGGTCGAGCTGTTCGTCTCGGTGCCGCTGTACGACCTGAGCCTGTCGGAGAGCGATGTCGAAATCCGCTTCGGCGCCGGCAGGTATCCCAACATCGTCACCGCCAAGCTCTTCGAGGAACCGGCCTTCGTCGTCGCCAGTCCGCGCTATTTGGCGCAGATCGCGCCGGTGCGGGTGCCGGGCGACCTGCGCCATGCGACGCTGCTGCGCTCGGCGCTGGAGCCGTGGCAGCCGTGGTTTGAAGCGGCCGGGTTGGACTGGGCCGAACCCACCGGCGGCGTGCGCGTCGACGACTTGGGATTGCTGCTTGAAGCGATCAAGCATGGCCACGGCATTGGCCTGTCGCGCGAGCATTTTGCGCGCGCGATGCTGGCCTCGGGCGAGATCGTGCGTCTGTTCGACATACAACTGGCCACGCCGCCGCATGCCTATTACGTCGTCTATGACCAGCAAGTGCGTACCCGTCCCGAAGTGGCGCTGTTCATCGACTGGCTGATGCAGACTTACATTCCTGCCTGACACTGGCTCCGGGCCCGGACTGAAAAGAATTCATCGGCGCTCGTCAAGCCTTTCACGTGGACGCAGGACGTTTTTGACTACACTAGCGGTGCCGCTAGGTTCAACCTGTTGGTCCAATGCTTCACATTCTCAGAGGTCGTCATGAATGCACCCGTAGCGGAAACCGTCCTGGCCACGCCCGCCTTCAGTCCCGAACGTCAGCGTGAAGTCGCTGCCGCCCTGCGCGCGCAATTGCCGGAAGGCGCCGTACTGTTCAATGAAGAAGACACCCGGCCCTACGAATGCGATGGACTGGCAGCCTATCGGCAATTGCCGATGGTGGTGGTGCTGCCGCAAAACGAAGAACAAATCGTGGCGATCCTACGCACCTGCCGCGACCTGAATGTGCGCATCGTGCCGCGCGGCGCCGGCACCGGCCTGTCGGGCGGCGCGATGCCGATCGCCGATGGCGTGGTGCTGTCGACGGCGCGCCTGAACCGCATCGTGCGCCTCGATCCGCTGGCGCGCACCGCGATCGTGCAGCCGGGCGTACGCAACCTGGCAATTTCGGATGCGGCCGCGCCGCACGGCCTGTACTACGCACCGGATCCTTCCTCGCAGATCGCCTGCACCATCGGCGGCAATGTCGCGGAAAACTCTGGCGGCGTGCATTGCCTGAAATACGGCCTGACGGTACACAACGTCATGCGGGTGCGCATGGTTACTATCGACGGCGACATCGTCGAACTCGGCGGCGCCTCGCTCGATGCACCGGGGCTGGATCTGCTGGCGGTCTTCATCGGTTCCGAAGGCATGCTCGGCGTGGTCACCGAAGTGACCGTCAGGCTGATACCGAAGCCGCCGCTGGCGCGCGTCATCATGGCGTCCTTCGACGATGTGGTCAAAGGCGGCAATGCCGTGGCCAGCGTGATTGCGGCCGGCATCATCCCGGCCGGCCTGGAAATGATGGACAAGACCTCCTCGCGCATGGTCGAGCCGTTCGTCAAGGCCGGCTACGACGTCAATGCCGCCGCGATCCTGCTGTGCGAATCGGATGGCATGCCGGAAGAAGTCGAGGAAGAGATCGGCCGCATGACGGCAGTGCTCGAAGCCTCGGGTGCGACGGCGATTGCGGTATCGCAGAATGAAACCGAGCGCCTGAAATTCTGGTCCGGCCGCAAGAACGCCTTCCCCGCAGCCGGGCGCATCTCGCCGGATTATTACTGCATGGATGGCACCATACCGCGCAAGAACCTGGCGCAGGTATTGCTGGGCATCGAGCAGATGGAAATCAAGTACGGCCTGCGCTGCGCCAACGTGTTTCATGCCGGCGACGGCAACCTGCATCCGCTGATTCTGTTCGACGCCAACGTGCCCGGCGAATTCCACCAGGCCGAAGCCTTCGGCGCCGAGATCCTGGAGCTGTGCGTGGCGGTCGGCGGCACCATCACCGGCGAGCACGGCGTGGGCATCGAAAAGATCAATTCCATGTGCGTGCAGTTTTCTCGCGCAGAACTTGAAGCGTTTTTCGCCGTCAAGCGCGCCTTCGACACCGCCTTTCTCTTGAATCCGGACAAGGCGATTCCGACCCTTCAGCGCTGCGCCGAGTACGGCAAGATGCATGTGCGAAACGGCCAGCTGAAGTTTCCCGACTTGCCGCGTTTTTAAGAATCGATTCCATGGAAAACGTGATTGCAAGCTTCAAGGAACAGATTCTCGCTGCAGGCGCTGCCAATACTTCCGGCTCCGGCCGTACGCCGCTGTGCATTCGTGGCGGCGGCAGCAAGGACTGGTACGGTCAGGCGTCGTTGACGAATGGCACCGAGACGATTCTCGACACGCGCGCCTACACCGGCATCATCGACTACGAGCCGACCGAACTGGTGATCACAGCGCGTTGCGGCACGCCGCTGGCCGAGATCGAGGCAGCGCTGGCGGCCAACAACCAGATGCTGGCCTTCGAGCCACCGCATTTCGGACCTGGCGCCACCATCGGCGGCATGGTCGCTGCCGGCCTGTCGGGCCCTGCGCGCTCCAGCGTCGGCGCCGTGCGCGATTTCGTGCTGGGCGCGGTGCTGATGGATGCCAAGGGCGAGGTGCTGCATTTCGGCGGGCAGGTGATGAAGAACGTCGCCGGCTACGATGTCTCGCGCTTGTTGACCGGCTCGCTCGGCACGCTCGGCCTGATTTTGGAAGCGTCGGTGAAAGTATTGCCGAAGCCGATCGCGCAGGCCACGGTCCGCCAGGCAATGCCGCAGACCCAGGCGCTGCTGCATCTGAATACCCTGGGTGGACAACCGCTGCCGATCGCCGCCAGTCACTGGCAGGACGACGTGCTGACGGTGCGTCTGGCCGGCGCCAGGGCAGCAGTCGATGCGGCCCAGGCGCGTGTCGGTGGCGATCGCTTGAGCGAGTCCGAGGCTGACGCATTCTGGCTGGCCGTGCGCGAGCATACGGCGCCGTTCTTCGACGCGCCGGATACGACGCCGCTGTGGCGCCTGTCGGTGCCGTCGATTGCCGCGCCACTCGATCTGTCGGGACCGCAGGCGATCGAGTGGGGCGGTGCGCAACGCTGGTTGCGCAGTACTGCGCCGGCCGACAAGGTCCGTGCGATCGCTGCAGGTGTCGGGGGACATGCCACGCTGTTTCGCGGTGGCGACAAGTCGGTCGGCGTTTTCCAGCCGCTTGCGCCAGCCGTGCACGCCATCCATCGCCAGTTGAAAAATGCGTTCGATCCGCACGCCATCTTCAATCCAGGTCGGATGTATCCGGCACTGTAATGCGCGAGGCAGCACGGCTCGCACCTGCGATCCATGCCTGCCATGTAACGGAGTCGACCCAACGTCGAACCGCTGTTCCCCATTCTTGAACTGAAGACCATGCAAACCAATCTTGCCGATTTCATCAAGGACACGCCCGAAGGCCAGGAAGCCGACAGCATCCTGCGCGCCTGCGTGCATTGCGGTTTCTGTACCGCGACCTGTCCGACCTATCAATTGCTGGGCGATGAACTCGATGGCCCGCGTGGCCGCATCTACCTGATCAAGCAGGTCCTGGAAGGCAAGAAAGCCACCCGCCACACCCAACTACATCTGGACCGTTGTCTGACGTGCCGCAATTGCGAAACCACGTGCCCGTCTGGCGTGCAGTATGGCCGCCTGGTCGACATCGGCCGCAAGGTGGTCGATGAGCAGGTGCCGCGTCCGCTGATGCAACGCCTGATGCGCAGCGCATTGAAGGAAGCACTGCCGCGCAAATGGCTGTTTTCTCCGGCGATGAAAATGGGGCAGTTGATGCGCCCGCTGCTGCCATCGAGCCTGAAGTCCAAGGTGCCGCCTGCGCAGGATGCCGGTACCTGGCCGACTGCGGTCCACGCTCGCAAGATGCTCTTGCTCGACGGTTGCGTGCAACCGGCGATGGCGCCCAACATCAATTCCGCCACTGCGCGGGTGCTCGACGCACTCGGCGTGCAGCTGGTGGTCGCGCCACGCGCCGGTTGCTGTGGCGCGATCCGTCATCACCTGAACGATCACGATGGTGCCAAGGACGACATGCGGCGCAACATCGATGCATGGTGGCCGGCGATCGAAGCCGGCGCCGAGGCGATCGTCATGAACGCGTCAGGTTGCGGCGCCATGGTCAAGGATTACGCCCATCTGCTGGCGCACGATCCGGCCTATGCCGAAAAGGCGCAGCGGGTCACGGCACTGACGCGCGACCTGTCGGAAATCCTGCCCGATTTCGAAGCGTCGCTGGCGGCGCAGGTCAAGGCGCGCCAGGCCGGCAAGGCGGCTAAACGGGTTGCCTATCATCCGCCGTGCACCCTTCAGCATGGCCAGCAGATTCGCGGCAAGGTGGAGTCGGTCCTGCGCGCGGTCGGCGTCGATGTCACGCTGTGCGGCGACAGCCACATCTGCTGCGGCTCGGCGGGTACCTATTCGGTGCTGCAGCCGGAGCTGGCCTTCAAGCTGCGCGACAACAAGCTGGCCCATCTGCAGGCGACCAAGGCCGACGAAATCGTCTCGGGCAACATCGGTTGCCTGACCCACCTGCAATCGGGCACCGATATGCCGGTGCGCCACTGGATCGAACTGGTCGACAATGCATTGACGGCGCGCTAGCCAGGACAGCGATCCAATGACGCTATCAGGCCAGCGCCCATGATCAACACCTTCGCCGTGCTGCTGGTATTCCAGACGCTGGGCGAAGGGCTTGCCTATGCGCTGTCGCTGCCGATTCCCGGGCCGGTGATCGGCATGCTGTTGCTGTTCCTGTACCTGATCCTCAATAGCGAGGCGGTCCACAAGCTGGCACCGACTTCGCTCGAACTCCTCAAGCACCTGTCGCTGCTGTTCGTGCCGGCCGGGGTCGGCATCTTGGTCCATGCGCAGCGGATCGCGGCCGAGTGGCTGCCGATCATGGTGTCGCTGGTGGCCAGTACGGTGATCTCCATTGCGGTTACGGCAGCGGTGGTGCGCTGGTTGCAGAATCCGGCGCCGGCAATACCGGATGGCGCCCTGGACGAAGCGGCGGTCGTTGTGAAGCCGGATCTGTCGGCGAACGCCGGCGAGCGCGCGCCATGACGCCGAAACTCAACGCCATCTGGGTCTACCTGTCGGCTTCGCCACTGTTGGGACTGACGGCCACGTTGCTGGCGTATCAGCTGGCCTACGCCCTGTATGCCCGTTCAAAGTTCAATCCGCTGGTCAACCCGGTGGCGATTTCGGTGGCGGTGCTGGTGCTGATCCTGACCGTCACCGGTACGCCGTACGCCACGTATTTCGACGGCGCGCAGTTCGTTCACTTTCTGCTCGGACCGGCGACCGTGGCGCTGGCGATCCCGCTGTATCAGCAACTCGAAAAGCTGCGCCGCAACTGGCTGGCCTTTTTGATCGGATCGCTGGCCGGCAGCGCAGCCGCGGTGGTCACCGCCATGGGCGTGAGTAAGCTGCTGGGCGCCTCGCCAGCCACTATCCTGTCGCTGGCGCCGAAGTCGGTGACCACGCCGATCGCAATGGGCATTTCGGAAAAGATCGGCGGCTTACCATCGCTGACTGCCGTGCTGGTCATTGCCACCGGCATCCTTGGCGCCGTACTGGCACGTGGCATCCTGAATCTGATGCGCATCACCGATGCCAGCACACGCGGGTTTGCACTCGGCGTGACCGCGCACGGAATCGGAACTGCCCGCGCTTTTCAGGTCAGCCAGGAGATGGGCGCCTTTGCCGGCCTTGCCATGGGCATGTCCGGCGTGCTGACGGCGGTGTTGCTACCGCTGGTGCTGAAACTGGCCGGCTTTTTCTGAGGATTAGGCTTCTGCCTGGGCCCATTCCTCACCAGGCATGATGCGTTTCATGAACTCATCGAACAGCGGCACGGTGAAAGCGGTATCGCCGTGTGTCGGGCTCCACACCATTCCTTTTGATATCAAGCTGCTGCGCACTGGACCGAGCGAAGAGCTTTCTCGGTGCAGTTCTGCGGCGATGTCACCCGAGCGATGAGGGCCTGTTCCAAGCTTTGCCATTGCGCGAAGATATTTTTTTTCCGTTGGCGTTAATCGATCAAAACGAACCCTGAAAAAACTTTCATCCAGTGCCGCAATGGCTTCGGCCGATGCCGTTTCGACATTCTGACGTGTAATCGGACTGGCGGTGGCAACATCCCAAGCGTGTTTGCCCCATTCTTGCAGGAAGTATGGATAGCCTTTTGTATAGCTGACGATCAATGCTACGGCGTCATCGTCAACATCGACGCCCTCATCTCGGGCCGGCTTCACGATGGCGTCCGATGCGTCGGCAGCGTCAAGGGGGCCGATGGCAGGAAAGTCGAACAACCGCTCGGCATACGATTTCGCTTCACCCATCCGACCTCGCAATTGAGGCAGCCCGGCACCGACCACTACGATCGGAAGTTGTAATTGTGCGCAACGGTGCAAAGCGGAAATCAATGCGGCCATCTGCTGCTCTGGGACGTATTGAAGCTCGTCTATAAAAAGTGCTGCCAACGTCCCAGCCGCTTGCGCCGCCCGGCCAACTTGCTCAAGCAGCATCGTCAGGTCGCCTTCGAGATCGCCATTATCGGCCAAGCCTGGCTCAGGTTCGTAGTCCAGTCCCACTTCGATATCGTCGTACTTAAATTTCATTTTGCCGACAAAACCGGCTAGCGCTCGTAGCCCGCGAATGGCAGCGTCCTTGGATTTTTCCATGCGACTGAGCTTCAGTAATCCCAGGCGCAATTGAGGCACCAGTACCGCTGGCAGCGATTTCCCCTCTGGCGCCTCTATACGGATCGTGATCACACCGGATGCCTCCGCATCCCTCATCATTTGGTCTAACAAGACGGTCTTGCCCACGCCTCTGAGGCCCACAAGCATCATGCTCTTTGCTGGCTTGCCTCGACGCAGTCGCTCGACGCACAAGCGCATTTTTTCTCGCACTGCATCGCGTCCAGCGAGTTCTGGCGGGGGACTGCCGGCACCTGGAGCGTAAGGATTCAGGACAGGATCCATATATACCCTTTTTAAAGAGTTTATCCAAAAATCATAAATTAGCTAATCTCTGTAGTTATGTCAAGCCAGTTGCCTGGGCATCCAGGTAAAAAGTGGATGGAAAGACATGGCTTCCAACACCGATCGTTTATAAAAAACAGGACCGACTTTGGCTCAACCGGGGCGAATGCGTGCTTTCAGTTGCCGGAATTGGCTGATTCGATCATCCCGGCTGGATCGGGTTTGATCGATTATTCCCATCAAGCTATTTGCAGGAACGGAAGGTGCAATGCGGCTTTTCGGGAGGACCGCTTACTGCGCTAGCAAAACTTCGATGTCATCGGCCAGTTCTTCCGGCTTGGTCGTCGGCGCATAGCGCTTGAACACTGCGCCATCCTTGCCGATCAAGAATTTGGTGAAATTCCACTTGATCGCTTCGCTGCCCAGAATGCCTGGCGCAGCATGCTTCAGATGCTGGAACAGGGGATCGGCCTTGTCACCATTGACGTCAACCTTCGCCGCCAGGGGAAAGGTCACGCCGAAATTCTTTTCACAGAACGCACCGATCTCTTCCGCGCCGCCCGGCTCTTGGGAACCGAATTGATTGCACGGAAAACCGAGCACCGTGACGCCGCGATCCTTGAATTGCTGGTACACCGCTTCCAGGCCCTTGTACTGCGGCGTGAAACCGCACTTGCTGGCGGTATTGACGATCAACAGTACCTGCCCGCGGTACTGCGACAGATCAAGCGGCGTGCCGCCCAGGGTGCTGGTGCTGAAGTCGAAAACAGTCGTCATGAAAGGTACCCTCCCAGAATAAATCGATTGCCGAATTTATCCTGGAAGAGGCCTCTCAGACAATTCCCAGATGTTCGGTGCCCTTGTTGAGATCGCGGTTGCTGGCATCCTTGCTGCGCAACTTGATTGCCAGGCGCAGATCGTTGATCGAATCGGCGTTGCGCAAGGCATCTTCGTAGGAGATCTTATCCGCCTCGTACAGATCGAACAAGGCTTGATCGAAAGTCTGCATGCCCAGCTCGCGCGACTTCTTCATGATTTCCTTGATCTCGTGGACATCGCCCTTGAAGATCAGGTCGGAAATCAGCGGGGAATTCAGCATGATCTCGACCGCCACGCAGCGGCCCTTGGTGTCGCGCAGCGGTACCAGCCGTTGCGAGATCATGCCCTTCAGGTTCAGCGACAGATCCATCAGCAATTGCTGGCGCCGCTCTTCCGGGAAAAAGTTGATGATCCGGTCCAGTGCCTGGTTCGAGCTGTTCGCATGCAGCGTGGCCAGGCAGAGGTGGCCGGTTTCGGCGAAGGCGATCGCGTAATCCATGGTTTCGCGGTCGCGGATCTCGCCGATCTGGATCACGTCCGGCGCTTGCCGCAGGCTGTTGCGCAATGCCGTGCCCCAGTCCTCGGTATCGACACCGACGTCGCGCTGGGTGACGATGCAATTGCGATGCGGATGAATGTATTCGACCGGATCCTCGACCGTGATGATGTGGCCGAAGCTGTTTTCGTTGCGATGGCCGACCATGGCCGCGAGCGTCGTCGATTTACCGCTGCCGGTGGCGCCGACCATGATGACCAGGCCGCGCTTGGTCATGGCGACTTCGCGCAGGATTTCCGGTACGCCCAGGTCTTCCAGTTTCGGAATCTTGGTGGTGATCGTTCGCAGCACCATGCCGACCTTGCCTTGCTGGACGAAGGCCGATACCCGGAACCGGCCCAGGTCGCCCGGACTGATAGCGAAATTGCATTCCTTTTTCGCTTCGAATTCGGCGGCCTGCTTGTCGTTCATGATCGAGCGCGCCAGTTCGATGGTGTGGCCGCTCGACAGCGGCTGGTTCGACACCGGCGTGACGCGGCCGTCGATCTTGAAGGCCGGCGGGAAATCGGTGGTGATGAAAAGGTCCGAACCGTTCTTGCCGACCATCAGGCGCAGCAAGTCGTTCATGAATTTGGTGGCTTGATCGCGTTCCATGCGGCTTCCTAATGGTGTTGTGGTGCCGGGCGAGGGCGGGCGACGATACGTCCGGCCCTGCCATCGGCACCTGTCACAGCCTTGTTCCTTACCCCGGGAAGTTTTCCGGTGTCTTGGCGGCCGAACGGGCTGCGCCCAGCGAAATCACGTTGCGCTTGACCAGGTCGGTCAGATTGCTGTCGAGCGTCTGCATGCCCATGTTGCTGCCGGTCTGGATCGCCAAGTACATCTGTGCGATCTTGGCTTCCCGGATCAGGTTGCGGATGGCTGGCGTGCCGATCATGATTTCATGCGCGGCCACGCGCCCGGTGCCGTCCTTGGTCTTCAACAGCGTTTGCGAAATGACGGCCTGCAGCGACTCCGACAACATGGCGCGCACCATTTCCTTTTCATCGCCGGG
>JAYUWF010000389.1:0-9839 GCA_043753685.1 Herminiimonas sp. | reverse complement strand
CTGAACACAACGCTCTTGACGGCTTTTCCTGTGCCGGCAAATGCGAACCCCGACGGGACCACATTTTCAGCTGGTCAGTTCGTCACTGGAGTAACGGGCAGTGGTGGGGCCGGGGATACGCTGAACGTTCGGTTTCAAAGTGCCCCTGGTGATGGGCTTACCAGCTGTAATGGCGACACCAACACCGGCACCGTCCCCGTTGTCTACACCAACAGTTTTTCGGTGAACGCTCTTGGCCAGCTGGTATGCGCTGTCAGTATCGATGGCGCCAAGCCTTCAGCACCCGCAGTGCTGATTGATAACGTGTCCTCGATGGCTCTCCTGTTTAGCATCGACACTGACGCAGACGGCGCTGTCGACACCTACAAATCAGCAACAGCAGTCAGCGCCGCAGCGCTTTGGAATACCGTCGGCGCCGTAAGAATCACTCTGACATCGAAAGATCTCGTTAATTCCAACGCTGCTGCCACGGTGAACTTGCCCAACAAGCTGGTTCATTCGATCAATTTCATGAACCGCCCATGATGAATGCCGCCCGTCTTTTCCAAAAGCCCTACCGATTGCCATATCGACTCCGCTGTCATGGATTTGCATTGATAACAGGCATGCTTATCTTGATCATGCTGACGCTCCTTTCAGTGGCGATGTTGAAAGGAACGGGACTGCAGCAAAAAATTGCGGGTAACACCAGAGAGAAAGAGCGTGCGTTCGAAGCCGCACAAAATGCCTTGCGCTATGGCGAGTATTGGCTCTCGAGCGGATCACCTGGGACAGGCATTCCATGTTCCGGGCCGGTGACGGTCACTTCCGATATGGATATGCGCGCCTGTTCATCAGTATTGGCAAAGCCTGGTGACCCAGACACATGGACTAACCAAATGAACTACACGCCTGCTTCAATGAAAGTTCTTGCTGGAGGCGGCAAGGTCACCGATGGAAATGGAAACGTCGACATCAACTACACCAAACCACCTGGGATGTACATTGCCTACCTGGGTTTGGGGCCAAATGGATTGCAAACATTGTATTCGGTCACTGGAGTCGGGTATGGCGGCAGTGATGGTACTGCTGCTGTGGTTCAAAGTGTTTTTGCTTCGACCGCCTCGTTTAGAGATCTCGGAAAAGAATAGGAAAATCGTGAAGAAGCTCAATTACATCAGCACTCTCTTTGCCTTACCCTTTGCCGCAATGGTCCCAGTCACTGCAGTGGCACAGCTAGTCGTGTCCGATACCTTGACTGGGGCAACATCGACTTATCCATGGAAGGTCCTTGGTGACGCTTGTCTGACTGCAGGAACGGCTGCTACAACAACAACTGGCCCCGGAGGCAACAGTTATATTCCGGCATGCAGCAATTCACCGATCACCCAGGTCGGTGGCGTTGCCGGGGTACTGCCCGATCCGGTTGGCAAGGGAGCGTTACGGCTGACAAACGGTGGCGGGGCGACTGGACGTAATGGCGCAGTGGTTTCAACCATTCCTTTCCCTACCAACGAAGGAGTACAAGTTACTTTTTCGACCGTAACGTACGGTGGAAATGGTTATGGCAATGCCAACGGTATTGCCTCTGGTGCGGATGGCCTGGCATTTTTCTTTTTAGATGGCGCAAATAAAAATCCAACCATTGGCGCCTACGGCGGAAGTCTCGGGTACAGTTGTTCACAAGGCAAAAATCCTCCCGATGGCGTCATCGGCGGATACCTCGCTGTCGCTGCAGACGAGTATGGAAATTTTTCCAATCGAGGCGATGCGACGGCAGACGGTAATAGCGCGAACCCAGGGACAATCGTCGTCCGGGGTGCAGGGAGTATCTCTTTTGCAGCGTTGAATGCTGCCTATCCAAATTATTACCCTTCCAATACGGCCGATAAACTTTTAGCGACCCAGAACACCTGTGCAACGGGCTTTCTGCAAAACTGGAGCGGTGGAAAGGTTGTTGATGCCAACGGTAAGAAAATCAACGACCAATCGTCGACAACGGAAACCGTCTACGACTATAAAATGCTCACGACTCCCGTTCTGGTAAATGGAAACATTTATAACCAGGAAAATGTCGCAAAGCCGCTTCGTTCGGCAGCCAATGTCATTACCTATGACTTGTCCATTACTCAGAACAATTTGTTATCCCTGGCTTACAGTTATAACGGTGGCGCCACGACTCCCGTCATTTCAAGTCAATCGATCACTGCGGGAAATGGTCCGCTGCCGAGCAGTTTTTTGTTTGGCTTTACATCCGGCACGGGTGGTGGAACCAATGTTCATGAAATCACTTGTTTCAAAGCAGCGCCGATCGATAGTGCCGCCAACTCCGCAGGTGCAAACGTACAGCAGTCCGCGCAGGTGCGAGTCGGCTCTCAAGTCTACCTGTCGTTCTATCACCCGCTCAATTCATGGGGACAATTAACTGCGTCGAATCTGAATGCGGATCCCCAAGGTAATGTCACGATTGCATCGATCGCTAACTGGGACGCCAGTTGTATTTTGACAGGAGGAGCTTGCTCCACGACGGGGAAAACAGTGACGGCGCAAGGTTCAGCAGGACGTACGATTCTGAGTTGGAATGGAACGTCGGGGATCCCCTTTCAATATAATTCCCTTGCCTCATTTGAAAATACTGCTTTAGGTGGTTCGACCGACGGCGCAACTCGTCTCGCGTACCTGCGCGGCGACCGTAGCAACGAGAGAAACACGTCTGGAGTCGGACCATTCAGAAGGCGAGATGGGTTGCTCGGTGATATTGTCAATTCAAGTCCCACCTGGGTGGGTAACCCTGTCCTGCCCTACGCAACAGGATCCAAAGATCTGTTAAAAGGCACGACGATTGCTGAATTCGGGACTTCGTACGCAACCTATGCAAGTAGCAATCTGTCGCGCACGCATGTCGTTTATTCGGGTGCCAACGACGGAATGCTTCATGGATTTCGTGCTGGTGGATTTGATTCAGCAGGCGCATTCGTGTCAACCCAGAATGATGGCAAAGAAGTTATTTCTTACGTCCCTCAGACGGTTGTACGATCGATACACCCGAGCCAATCCACACTCGATTTTTCTTCGCCACAGTACGGCCATAATGCATATGTGGACGCCACGCCTGGCACCGGCGATTTATTCTACAAAGGTGCCTGGCATACCTGGCTGGTCAGCGGCATCGGCGCAGGAGGAAATCCGACGGGAGTTGTCAATGATAAAACCAGTACTGCACTGGGCACCCTCTTTGCCCTCGATATCACTGATCCTTCCAAATTCAGTGAGTCCTCTGCCGCGTCCTTGGTGATCAATGAGTGGAATTCAACCAATATCACTTGCGTGAACGACCCGAATTGCAAAGACAGCATGGGAAGCCAGTACGGAACGCCAGTCATTCGTTTGATGCACGATGGCAATTGGGCCGTCATCTTTGGAAACGGCAGAAACAGTGTGACTGGAACCGCAGGTGTGTTCATCATGAGCATCGATCGAGCAACCGGCGCGACATCGATCCGATTCCTCGATACTGGTTCGAAGGACACTACAAACAGGAACGGTATCGACTATGTCGGTACTGGGGACCTTGATGGGGACCATGTCACCGATTACCTGTACGCAGGCGATAGTGCTGGCAATTTGTGGCGATTCGACGTGACATCTTCTAAACCAAGCAATTGGGCAGTCGACGCCAAGCCAATGTTCACGACCCCGGGGGGGCAACCAATTACGACACGGCCGACCGTGACCGCGGTAGCGCAGAAATCTGGTGCCTCGCGGATCCTGATCGGTGTTGGAACAGGTCGACAATCGCCACAGACATTGACGTCTGCAACAACATATGCCGCAGGTACACAATCAGTCTATGGGATCTGGGATTCCAGAATGACCGCATGGAATGCGATCAGTACGACTCAATATGCAAGTCTTCCATCGACTGCGGTCGTTACTGACAACGATTTACAGATCCAGACCGCGACCACCTTCAATAACGGCCCGGGAAGCATCTCAAGCTACCGTACCGTCACACAAAATCCAGTGTGCTGGCAAGGTTCTACGAATTGCAAATCATTAAACAATAAATATGGATGGAAGTTAAATCTCCCCCAGTCTTCTGAACAAATCATTTACAACCCGACCGCGGCTTTCGGGACGATGATTGTGAATACCACAATACCTTCCGTGTCGCAGTCCCTCAGCTGTAATGCGCAACCTGCTTCGGGATTTACGATGGCGATCTCGGTCGAGAATGGCGGTGCACCGATCGTTTCGTTGTTCAATGACGCAGCCAAAACGGCCAATATTTCAAGCACCGGTATCATTGCAGGATTAGGTTTGAGCGCAACTGGAACACCATCAATTGTGTCCGCGCTCGGTAAACAGTTTATGGTGCAACAAACCGTCTCAAGCAAGCCGGAAGTCACGCAACTGACTCCGCCACCAAATGGACTTGGTAAGCGCCTTACCTGGGTAAAATTGCGGTGAACAGTCGCCTTTCGGCCTGGCCAGCCCGAGTGATCCGGCGAATCAACACCGCCAGCCATGGTTTCACGCTCATTGAGCTGATGGTGGTGGTCGCAGTCATCGGTATCTTATCGGCGATCGCAATCCCGTCGTACCAAAAATATGTTCAGAAGGCGCGACGCGTCGACGCAAAAAATGCCGTACTCGATCTTGCTGCAAGAGAAGAACGGTTTTTTGCAACGAACAATAATTATTCGCTTGTGGGGTCTGATCTGGGACTCACCTCATTCCCGATCGACAATTATTCAAGCGGGAAAAGTTATTACACTTTGACTGTTACCCAAAGCACGACCGGAGATTTCAAGGTCACTGCAACCCCGACTGGTTCACAAATTACAGACGCTTGCTATGCCTATTCGGTCACAAATCTAGGTGCACAATCCAACGCTACCGCAGCGGGGCAACCAGTCTCGGGTGAGACTTGTTGGTAGAAAGATTGCACTCGAGCTGCACGTCCCGGTAGCAGACCGCTTCGGCTGCATAGAACCAGTTTATGCCTACCAACGCGAGGCCAATAGCGCCGACTGTTTTCTCTGCTCCAGAAACGCCACGGTCTGCGCCCGCCGGATGTCCGCCGTGATCTGCGCCATCACGCCCGGCCCGGCGATGCGCCGGGCATCGTCGTCATGCTCGAGCCCATCCGGTGCGAGCTGTGCCGCTAGGGCAGCCTCGAACGGTGCACCGAGCGCCTCGATCAAGGCTTCGGTCGCGCTTTCGCTGAATGCCGGATCGAGCCGCTCGATGACCGAAAGCCAGGGCGTCCAGCCAGCCAGGAAGGCCGGGAAATCTGCATTTTCCCTGCGTTGCACTTCCAGCGCGGCGTGCTTCATGTGCTTTGGCTCCAGATTCGCCAGCTCCAGGAATCTGATCCTTTCCACATCGATCGGCAACGCCAGCGTGCGGCGCAATTCGGTTTGCAGGCCCAGGAAAATCGAAATTTCGTCAGCGCGCGGATCGTCCCGCGCCAGTCGCGTCGCGATCTCCTGCAGCACGTCGAGGCAGAAGGTGCCGCGTGCCAGTTCGACCAGTTGCGGCAGGTCGCGGTCGTAGCGGCCGTGCCTGACGTCATGCTCGATCTCCAGCTTTTTCATGGCATTCAAGGTCAGCCCGATCCGGTCGACACAGGTCTCGGTAGCGCCAATGGCTTCGCTGAAGGAGGCCGCGCGAAGTTCCGGCTCGGCCGCCAGGCGCACCAGCCAGGCCGAGATCTTTTCGCGAAACCCGGGCGTGGCGAGATTTCTGGGCGTGGCGAGGCCACCCAGAAATCCGGCAAACGCTTGCGCACCGTACTCGTCCTGGAATCCGGCCCACGCCGGCAGTGCCGGTGCATGCTCGACCGTATGCCAGGCCGCTGCAGCGACGATCAAGGGACGCGCTTCGAAATTTCCGAGCACTACGGGTGGCGCCAGCTCGACCGCTGGCACCCTGACGCCGGCAACCATCAGCGTGGCGATCTGCGCATGGATGCGCGCCTGCTCGCCTGCCGGCAGCCGGTTGGCACGCAGATGAACGTTGCAGCGCCGCGGCAAGGATTGGAACAGCGTTTCGGGCAACGCTTCGATATGGTTATCATCCGCGCGCAGGAACCGCAGGCCGGCCGGCCAGCGTTGCGGCAACGCCTGGAGCGCGTTGTGGTTCAGGCGCAGGGTCTGCAGGGAATCGGGCAAGGTCTCGGGAATGCGTTCGATCAGATTGTCGTCGGCATCTAGAAATGTCATCCCCTGCGGGAAGTCTTCCAGCAGCTCGCGCAACCGGTTGCTCCTCACCTTCAGCATTTCCAGGCGCTCGGGCAGCGACTCTGGCAGGCGTTCGATTTCGTTATGGTTCAGCAGCAGCCGTGTGATCGATTGCGGCAGCGTGTCCGGTATTCGCCGCAGTCGGTTAGAGTTGGCGCTGAGTCGCGTCAAGCCTGACGGCAATGGTCCCGACAGGTTGCGGATCAGATTCCAATCCAGAACCAGATCCTGAACGCCGGGCGGCAGATTTGCCGGCAGCGCGGTGAAAGCATTCCTCGACAGCTTCAGCCGCGACACCGTTGCAGGCATGTTCGGCGGCAGATTGGTCAACCTCAGGCCCGACAGATCCAGGGTTCGGCGGGAGGCGGAGGGCACCGCCAGGTAAGCCTCCATGCGCCGGATCGCCCCGGCGCAGTCGGCGCCGGTGCCGGCGTGGCGCTGCACGTTGGCCCAGGCGCGCCATTGACGAAGTTGAACCGACGATGGCCTCTCCGGCGCTGCGCTGGCCGAGGTGGAAGGCAAGTTGGCGGGGGACCCCGCAGGGCGCGCACGGCGCAAGCGCAGGCAATCGGGAAGGCAACCCGCGGCGGCTGCATCTGGTGGCGCCGACCGGTTGCCGCCCCGCTCGACTGGGCCGGCGGCGCGGCGCTCGGCTGCATCGGCGTCACGCCGGGCAAATAAATTGGAAATGGATCTGATCATGAACGGGCCTCTCCTGGAATCGGACGGCCGCACGCTGCCGTTGAAACCGGCCATCAAGATGAGGATGGCAGGAGGAGATGCATTCACGCAATTGGCGAATGCGAGCAAGTTGCCGCGCAATCGCACTTTTATCAAGTGAAGCAAGCCGATAGGCCGGATTCTGTTACGGCGCCCGGCGTGAACCGGTCGCTATGACAGCCATTCCTCTAGGCCGTGAATTACTCCACGGCTCAAGCTTCCTACCCGCACGCTCCGCGAGCAACATCCACGCGTGCCTATTTGGAATTGCTCCGGGTGGAGGTTACCGCGTTTCACCCTTTGTGACGCGGGCAGTGGCTTGCGCCGCCGCCGGTCCCAAAGACTCGTCTCTGTGGCCCTGTTCCTCGCCTCGCGGCGGACGGCCGTTAACCGTCACCCTGCTCTATGGAGTCCGGACCTTCCTCCCGCGAGCGCATTACACGCTCGCCAGCGGCTGTCTTGGCTTGCTTCGGTGGCCATTGTAGCCGACGCTGTCGTCGCGCGGCAGCCAGCACGCACCGCCGGCGCTTGAAAAAAACCGCCACAGCGCCAAACACCGTGGGCGCAGCGGCTGATCTGGCCGGCGTTTTCTGTTAAGTTAGCTTTTTTCCACTTGCGGATGCGCTCATGCACACACCACGCAGCGGTGGCCAGATCCTGGTCGATGCCTTGCAGATCCACGGCGTCGACCTTGCCTTCGGCGTTCCCGGCGAAAGTTACCTGGCGGTCCTTGATGCCCTGCACGACGCCGACATCCGCTTCGTCATCAATCGCCAGGAAGGCGGCGCGGCATTCATGGCCGACGCCTACGGCAAGCTGACCGGCCGCCCGGGTGTCTGCTTCGTCACCCGCGGACCGGGCGCCACCAATGCCGCCATCGGCATCCACACGGCATACCAGGATTCCTCGCCGATGATCGTCTTCGTCGGCCAGGTCGGCGGAGACTTCGTCGAGCGCGAAGCGTTCCAGGAAATCGATTACCGGCGCATGTTCGGCCAGTCCACCAAATGGGTGGCGCAGATCGACCGCGCCGAGCGCATCCCGGAATACGTGGCGCGCGCCTTCACGGTCGCCACCAGCGGCCGGCCGGGTCCGGTGGTGCTGGCGCTGCCGGAAGACATGCTGACCGCTACGGCGACGGTGGCCGACACGGCACGCTATCAGTCGCAGCAGGCGTCGGCGTCGGCCTCACAGCTGCAGCAACTGCGCGGCCTGCTCGAAAGTGCGGAGCGGCCGGTGGTACTGCTGGGCGGCGGCGGCTGGAATGCGGCGGCGTGCGCCGACATCGCCGGCTTCATTCACGCCTGGCAGTTGCCAGCGACCTGCGCATTCCGCTTCCAGGACCTGTTCGACAATCGCGACGATCACTACGCCGGCGACGTCGGCATCGGCATCAATCCGCTGCTGGCCGCGCGCATCCGTGCATCCGACCTGGTGCTGGCGATCGGTCCGCGCCTGGGCGAGATGACCACCGGCGGCTACACCCTGCTGGCGGCGCCGCGGCCGCGCCAGAAACTCATTCACTTCCACGCCGGCATCGAGGAACTCGGCCGGGTGTATCAAGCCGACCTGATGATCAACAGCGGCATGCCGCAGATCGCTGCGGCGCTGGCTGCACTGCCGGCGCCGGAGGGTGCGCCACGGTGGAGCGCGACCGTGAAGGACGCGCGCGACGAGTATCTGGCATGGCAGGCAGAGCCGGCCCTGATGCAGCGTGACGATGTAGCACTCAACCTCTGGCAGGTGGTGCAGACGCTGCAGGCGGTGCTGCCGGCCGACACCATCCTGACCAATGGCGCCGGCAATTTCGCGACCTGGGCACACCGCTTCTGGCAGTACGCCGGCTTCCACGGAATGCGGACCCAGCTGGCGCCCACCTCGGGCGCAATGGGCTACGGCGTGCCCTCCGGCGTGGCTGCCGCGCTGGTGGCACGGCACGCCGGGCGCGATGCCACGGTGCTGACCTTTGCCGGCGACGGCGATTTCATGATGAACGGCCAGGAGCTGGCAACCGCCGTACAGTTCGGCGCGAAGGTGTTGTTCATCGTCTTCAACAATGGCATGTACGGCACCATCCGCATGCACCAGGAACGCACCTACCCGGGACGGGTGTTCGGCACCGAGCTGCACAATCCGGACTTCGCGGCGCTGGCCCGGGCCTATGGCGCGGCTGGCGAATCGGTTGAGGCGACCGCCGGCTTTGCGCCCGCCCTCGAGCGCGCACTGACATGGATGAACGAACACGGCTTGCCGGCATTGATCGAATTGCGCTATGACGGTAACCTGATCACACCCAACGCGACCCTGACCAGCCTGCGCGATACTGCGCTGGCTGCGACGCGCTGACAGGACCACGCGCAACCGCCGCAGATTGCCGCAGCAGGCCGCAGCGCTCCGATTGAGCCGGCATGTTGCCGGCCATGAGCCACATCCATCCATTTTCGGGAGAATCGATTTGTTCGTACTAGTTACCGGCGGCGCCGGCTTCATCGGATCGCACAGTGTCGACGCCTTGCTGGCGCAGGGCGCGCGGGTGCGGGTGCTCGACAATCTCAGCACCGGCAGTCTGGACAACCTGCGCCATGTGCGCGAACGGATCGAACTGATCGAAGGCGATATCCGTGATCCGATCTGCGTGGCCGCTGCGCTGCAGGACATCACGCATGTGCTGCACCTGGCGGCGCTGGTGTCGGTCCCGGCCTCGATCGAGGCGCCGGTGCATTCGCATTCCATCAACAGCCTCGGCTTCATCCAGGTGCTGGATGCGGCGCGGCGTGCCGGTGTTGCGCGCATGGTGTACGCCTCGAGCGCTGCGGTGTACGGCGTGCCGGCGCAGCTGCCGCTGGACGATGCCTCGCCGGTGGCGCCGATGTCGCCGTACGGCCTGGAAAAACT
>JAYUWF010000388.1:0-9857 GCA_043753685.1 Herminiimonas sp. | reverse complement strand
GAAAATCGTTGCACACTGCCACCACCAGGCCGGCGGCTTCGAAGGCTTGCCTGGCTGCGGCCAGCGCCTCTGCCGAGGTCGAGTCCAGTCGCACCAGCTCGACCAGGGCACTGGGTTCGCCGTCGCCGAGCCGGAAGCGCGCAAATCCGACCACGTTGGTGGCAGCGCCGTCGTGCGGTTCGCCGGTATGCAGGCCAAGGCATTCATTGCCGAGCTCGATGGCCACGAAGGCGGCATCGGGTGCGGCCGGCGCAGCTGCAAAGGCAGCGCCGCTGCCGGCGCCGGTGTAGACCACGGCGGTTGCCTGCGCATCGGCGTTGCTGAGGCTGAGGCTGAGGCTGAGGCCGAGAAACGGGTGCTCGCCCGGAAAGGAGCGGCTGTCGCCACTTTGGATGACGCGATAAGCGTGATGCATCTTAGGCTCCAAACATTTTAGCGTCGGCATAGGCGTGGAAGCCCTTGCCGGATTTTCTGCCGAGGTGGCCGGCAGCGATCATGCGTCGCACCAGCGGCGGGCACGCCGCACGCGGCGCATTGGTCAATCCGTGCATCGCTTCGCATAGCAGGCGCTGGGTATCGAGTCCGACCAGGTCCAGCAGTTCCAGCGGCCCCATCGGATAACCCAGGGCGGTCTTGATCGCCTTGTCGATGTCGGCCGCGTCGGCCACCCCCTGTTCGACCAAGCGAATGGCGTCGTTGTTAAATGGAATGAGGAAGTAGTTGAGAATGAAGCCAGGCGAATCCTGCGTTTTGACCGGCTTCTGTCCGAGTGCGACACAGAATTCCCACGCCTTGTCGAAGCTGTCGGCGCTGGTGTTCATGCCGGGCGACATTTCCACCAGCTTCATCAGTTGCGCCGGAAGGCAGAAATGCATGCCGACAAAGCGGTCGTCGCGGCCGCTGCCGCCGGCAATCTCGGTAATTGAAATGGTCGAGGTGTTCGATGCAAACAAGGTGTGCGGCGGGCAGACGGCATTGAGCTTGCCGAACAGGTCATGCTTGACCGCCAGGTCTTCGAACACCGCTTCGATGATGATGTCGCAGTCGGCCATGTCGCTGACTTCGGTGGTGGACGACCAGTTCGCCATGATCTGCTCGAGCTGCGCGACGTCGAGCTTCTTGCGCTGCACCGACTTTTCCAGAAAAGCCCGGGTCTGTTGCTGGGCACGGTCCAGCGCGGGTTGCCGGGTGTCGAAGACGCGGGTACGAAAGCCTGCGCGCGCAGCAACGATGGCGATACCCGCGCCCATGGTGCCGCTACCGGCGATGCCTACGGTCTTGATGGTCATTGTCGGACTCCTATTTCTGTAAAAAACTGCGGCCGATGAGCTGCCGGTGGACCTGGTTGGTACCTTCCCAGATTTGCGTGATCTTGGCGTCCCGCATCAGACGTTCCACCCGGTAGTCCTTGCAATAGCCATAGCCGCCGAACAGCTGGACGGCGTCGGTGCTGATGCGCATGGCGACATCGGTGGCCCGCATCTTGAGGATCGATGCCTCGGTGCCGAAATCGGTTTCACCGGATTCGACCATGCCGGCCACCTGCCACAGATAGGACTCGCACAACGCCAGTTCCGCTGCCAGGTCGGCGATCATGAATTGCACGCCCTGGAATTCCAGGATCTTCTTGCCCGACTGCTTGCGCTCGTTGATGTAGGCGACCGCGTCTTCGAATGCGGCGCGGGCAATGCCCAGGGCATGGGCGGCCACGCTGGGACGCGAGCGGTTCAGCGAGCCGAACAAGATCTTCAGGCCATCACCCGGTTCCTGGAGCAGGTTCGCACGCGGCACGCGGCAATTGTCGAAGGCCAGCGTTGCGGTACTGGAGGCACGGGTCCCCATCTTGTCCTCGATGCCGAGCACCTTCAGGCCGGGCGTACCTTTTTCGAGTACCAGGGTAGAAATGGATGCTTTCGGATTGTCGATCTCGCTCCATTTTCCAAACAGCAGGTACTGGTCGGCGACATCGCCGTTGGTTATGAAAGTTTTGCCACCGTTGATGATGATGTGGTCGCCGTCCGGGCGAAACGAGGTCTTCATGCCGGTTGCGTCCGATCCGGCAGACGGCTCGGTGATGGCCAGCGCCGCGAGCGCACCTTCAGCGATTTTCGGCAGCAGGCGCGCCTTCTGTTCCTTGTTGCCGTACTCGATCACCGGCTTGATCGCATGGTAGTTGGTCGCCCAGATGATGCCGGTAGAGGCGCAGGCCTTGGAAATCTCCCTCACGCAAGCCAGGTAGCAGGTGAACGACAAGGGGGCCCCGCCATATTCCTCGGGGATGAACATCGCATTCAAGCCCAGCTGGTTGATGGCGTTGACCTGGGTCCAGGGAAATTCACCCGTGATGTCCGCCTGTTTTGCGCGCGGAGCAATCTGTTCCCGCGCAAGGGTCCGCACGCTGTCGAGCAGCATGTGTTCTTCCGGCGTCAGGGGCAGGCGTTTGTCCAGCCGTTCGAGCAGCTTCATTGGTGTCCTTTCATCAGTGCGCAATACCTTGTGCACCGTCGATATAGATGGTTTCTCCGGAGAGGAAATGGCATGGCATCGCAAATAGTTGCGTCACCAGTGCGCCGACCTCGTCGGCCGTGCCGGGCTCGCCGCGCGGAATCCGCTTTTCCAGAAATGCGCGCAAGGGTCCAGTTGAAATGGCGTCCCGGTTCAGGTCGGTGGCAATGTAGCCGGGCGCCACGTCGATCACCCGGATCCCGGAGGATGCCCATTCCACCGCAAGGCAGCGAGTGATCGCGCCGACAGCGGCCTTGGAGGCGCAATAAGCCAGGTTGCGCTTGACACCCATCTTGTCAAAAAACGAGCCGATGTTGACGATCAGGCCGCCGTGTTCCCTCAGCAGAGGAAATACGCACTGGCTGCCGATCAGTACCGAGGTCGCATTGGTACGCATTACCTGCTCGTACTGGTCGAGCGGAAAACTGTCGGACTTGCCCTCGAGATGAATGCCGGCGTTGTTGACCAGCCCGGCCACGGGTACGCCGCAGCGCTGACTGATGTCGTTCATGGCGGCGCGCACAGCGTTTGCATCGGTGACGTCGCAGGCTGCGGCAAGCCAGCGCTGCCGTACTTCTTCGCTGGCGCCGGGGCGATGCGGCAGGTCACCCGAACGAGACAGGCAACCGACGATGAAGCCGGCCCGGGACAGGCTTTCGGCAATGGCGGCGCCGATGCCGCGGCTGGCGCCGGTGACGATAATGCAGGACTGGTTCATCGCTTATTGATCCTTGAACAGGGGAGGGCGCTTGTCGACGAACGCCTGCATGCCTTCACGGGCGTCGGCGGTCTGGTAAGCCAGGGTGGAGAGGTCCGATTCGATGCGCAAGCCGTCGGCCAGCGGCAGCGCCAGTGCGCGCTGCACCGCCTCGCGCGCAAACAGGGACGCGCACAGGCTAAAGCCGGTGAACTGCCGCGCATAGTCGCAGCCGATGGCGACCGGATCGGTGCCGTCGACGATGCAGTTGACGAGGCCAATGCGCTGCGCCTCGACGGCGTCCACGGTGCGCCCGGAGAGAATGATGTCCAGCGCCCGTGCCTCGCCAACCAGGCGTGGCAGGCGCTGGGTGCCGCCATAGCCGGGAATCAGGCCGAGCTTGATTTCGGGCAGCCCCATCTTTGCCTTTGGCGTGGCGACCCTGAAAGTGCAGGCCATTGCCAGTTCGAGGCCGCCACCGAAGGCGTAGCCGTGGATGACGGCAATCGACGGGATCGGCAGCCGGTCCAGGCCGGCCATGACTGCCTGGCCAAGTTCGGCGCCGCGCTTTTGCTGCAACAGGCTGCGGTCCTGCAACTCCTTGATGTCGGCACCGGCGCAGAAGGCCTTGTCGCCGCTGCCGGCCACGACCAGTGCGCGCGCGGCGGATTTGCCGACGGCGGCGATGGCCTCGCCGATCTGGCCCAGCAGGTCGAAGCTCAAGGCATTCATGGCGTGCGGCCGGTCGATCTGCAGCACGGCGATCTGGCCTTCGTATCTCAGGATGATGCTCATGCAGGTTTTCCTTGTTGTGGCACAGGTTGTGGCACAGGTCGTGGCACAACCGTGCCGGCCCGGGTGAGTTCGACGAGGTCGCGTTTGATGATCTTGCCGCTGGCCGTCATTGGAAACGCTTCCAGGCAAACGAAGTACTCGGGCATGTCGTATTTCGACAAGCCGGCCTCGCGCAGGTGCTGCAGGACGTCGCCGGCCTCTAGTACGATGCCGGGACGGGCAATCGCCGCCAGGCAGACCTGCTCGCCCAGACGCGCGTGCGACACCGGGTAAGCGGCCACCTTGAGCACGCCCGGATGGCGCAGCGCCAGCTCTTCGATCCTGGCCGGGTAGATGTTGTGGCCGCCGCGGATGATCAGATCCTTCTTGCGCCCGACGATGCGCAGCGCGCCGTGGTCGTCGAACTGGCCAAGATCGCCACTCATGAACCAGCCGGCGCAATTGAAAGAGTTTTCAGTGGCTTCCTGATTATCGAAATACCCCAGCATCAGCAAGCCGCCGCGCCCGCCGATTTCACCGATCTCGCCTGGCGCGACTTCGGCGTCCGGGTTCTCCTGATTGAACAGGCGTACTTCGTAGCCCTTGCAGGCGCGGCCACAGGTCGACACGATGGTGTCGACGTCGTCGGTCGGCAGTGGATACTGGTGCGACCCGTTTTCCGTCATGCCGTAGATGTTTTGCGGCGTTACGCCCAGCTTCATGAATTGCTCGGCAATTTCACGCGGTATCAGGGTGCCGGCCATGTAAAAGATCTTGACCTGGCCCAGCGACGACAGGCCGCGCTGGCGCAGCGCGGCCAGCAGGTCGATTGCGTGGGTCGGCACGCCCAGCACGTAGGTGGCGTTGGTTTCCAGCACCCAGTTCAAGGCAGGCTTGCCAGCGCCCGGGTTGAACAGCACCAGCTCGCAGCCGATCACCAGCATCTGCTCGAATGCCACCGTGCCGATGTGATGGCTCATCGGACTGAGCGAGAGGATGACCGCGTCGCTGCCATGGTGCCAGTCGCTGGCAATGGCGCGGCCGTTGGCCAGCAAGGTGTTATCACTATGCATGACCCCCTTGGGCTTGCCGGTGGTGCCGGACGTGAAGGCAAGATAGGTAATCTTGTCCGGGTTCAGATCCGGCGCAGGCAGAACAGCCGGCGCCGCCCGGTCGGGGAACGCACTGCTGCCGGCAGGCGTGGCCATTGTGACGGCGTCGGCAGCGGCCGGCATCACGGCAAACATTCTACGGATCGACGCCACGGACACGGCCGCCTCGAAAATCGAATGACGGTCGGCATCGGCGCCATAGCCCGGCATCGCAAACAGCGCCTTGCATTGCACCCGCCGCAACAGGACCACGATTTCCTCGGTAGTGTGATTCTGGTGCAGCGACGGCGTACAGACGTAGCCGTTGCGAGAGCAGGCCAGGAACACGACCAGCGCTTCCACGCAGCTGGGCAGCCAGGTCGCCACCCGGTCGCCGCTACGCAGGCCGGCGTCGTACAGCGCCTGGGAGACGCTGTCGGCCCATTCGACCAGTTCGCGCCAGGTCAGGCGGGTGTGGACATCCCGCAGCGCGCAGGCCGTAGGCCGTTGCCGCGCATGAGAGCGCGCCAGCGAGTACAGCGTGTCT
Organism: Herminiimonas sp.; assembly: GCA_043753685.1. Lineage (GTDB taxonomy): Bacteria > Pseudomonadota > Gammaproteobacteria > Burkholderiales > Burkholderiaceae_D > JANXSS01. The sequence goes on along the minus strand of JAYUWF010000388.1, from coordinate 4,243 downwards.
TGCTGCCACACGCCCGAGAGGTAGTGGTCGCGCGCCTGCTGCGGATTTTGCAGGGTCAGGATGTTCTGCATGGTGTCGGTATCCGGAAAATCCTACTTGCCGAATTTCGACGCATCCGGACTGCGGCGCTGCGCAAACGACGCCGCCAGTTCGGTATGTTCCTCGGTTTCGAGATAGCCGCGCAGCAGTACGTCGTGCGCCATGCGCGAGAGCCCACCCACGCCACCGTGGCGCGCATTAAAGGCCGATTTGATGGAAGCCAGCGCGAGCGCACCGCGGTCGGCGATTTCCAGCGCCATCTTGCGGGTTTCCTGCTTCAGGTCCGCATCCGGCACGACCTTGTTGATCATGCCGATGTCCTTCGCTTCCTGCGCCGTCATCTTTGGATTGCGGTACCAGATTTCCTTGGCGCGCTTTTTACCGACCAGGTCTTCCAGGTACCAGGTGCCGTAGCCGGCGTCGAAGCTGCCCATCATCGGACCGACCTGCCTGAAGATGGCGCTTTCCTTGGCAATGGTGATGTCGCAGACGACCTGCAGCACATTGCCGCCGCCGACAGCGAAACCATTGACCGAGGCGATCACGGGCTTTTGCAGCCGGTCGATGCTTTCGTACATGTCCAGTGTGGGCAGTACGCCGGCATACAGCTGGGTGTCTTCCATGCCTTCTTTTCTGCCGCCGATGCAAAAGAACTTGTCGCCGGCACCGGTCAGTACGATGACGCGGGTCCGGGTCTCGCGCCGGATTGCATTGATGCAGTCGCGAATCTCATGGCACATCTGCGGCGTGAACATATTGCCGTCGTCTGGTCGGTTGAGGGTGATGGTCCCGATCGGGCCGTCTTCTTCGTAAATGATTTCCTGAAATTCCATGTCGTTCTTCCTCGAGTCAGATGATGCCGTCTTGTTGCAATGCCGCGATGTCAGCTGCAGACATGCGCAGCCGGTCCTGTAATACCGATACGGTGTGTTCGCCCAACGCCGGCGGCGCACTGCGATGCACGTGGGTCTTGCCGTCGAATCCGATGCCCAGCCCAACCTGCGGCACCATGCCCTTGGCGGTCGGGGCCGCGTAGAAAAGGCCTTCTTTCAACAACTCCGGGTCGCGCACCACCTCATCGACCCGGTTGATCGGACCGGCCGGTATGCGCTGCGCGCCGAAAATCTCCAGCCAGTGCGTGCGACTTTTTTGCGCCAGGATGGCGGTGATCTTTTCCACGATTTCGGTACGGTGTTCGCGCCGCTGCGCGTTGCCGGCAAAGCGCGGGTCCTTGCCGAAGGACGGCTCGCTGACCGCCTGCCAAAAACGCAGCCAGATGGCATCGTTGCCCAGGCCAAGCGTCAGCGGCAGGTCGGCTGTCTGGAACACCTGATAGATCGCGATCACGGAGTCGCGCCCGCCGGAGCGGGTGACGGCGTCGCCGGTGCCCAGATGCGGCACGATGCGCGGCGCCATGAAGCGCGTCATGCTGCGCACCATCGAGATGTCGACCTGCTTGCCGCGGCCGGTGCGGTGACGTTCGACCAGGGCGGCCAGCACCGCCATTGCCGCGTCTTGTCCGGCCAGCAGGTCGGCGGCGGGCGTGCCGACTTTTTGCGGCCCGTGATCCGGCTCGCCGGTCAGGTCCATCACACCGGAGTAGCCTTCGGCAATCAGATCGTAGCAAGGCAGGTCGCGCCGCGTGCCGAGCAAGCCGAAGCCGGTCAGCGACGCATGGATCAGCGCCGGATACAGGGCGCCAAGGCGGGCGTAATCGACGCCCAGTTTTTCCTGCACCCGCGCCACCTGATTGACGATCAATACATCGGCGCCGGCGATCAACTGGTCCAGCACCGCGCGCCCGCGCTCGCTGCCGATGTCGAGCGTGATGCTTTGCTTGTTGCGATTGACGCTCAGGAACCAGAGCGATTCGCCGTGCAGAAACGGCGGGCCCCATGCCCGCGCATCGTCGCCGCCGGCTTGCTTTTCGACCTTGATCACCGTAGCGCCCATGTCGGCAAGCAGTTGCGTCGCATACGGACCGGCCACCGAGGTGGTCAGGTCGACGACGGTAATCCCGCTCAGCATGTGCAGGCCGTCGCCGGAATCAGGCGGAGGTAAAAAGTCGAATGGCGTCATGGGCGTTGTCTCGGACGAATCAGCCTGAAGTTGCAAGTCCCGTGCCGGGGTCGGCGGGCAGGCAAAGCTGGCAAATTCCCGCGATTTATGTATTAATGGCCGACAGTTTTTGATCCAAGTGTCTTTTCCATGTACACCGGTCGGCGCTGGAGACAGCACGATCATAAAAGGACACGATGAGTCGCGACACGATGGGTATCCTCGTCATTGACGACACCAACACGGTGCTGGTCTGTTCGGGACTCGCACGCAGCAGCGTGGTGTCACGGCCACTGGTGACATGGTGGGCCAAGCGTATCAGCGCGCCGATTCCGCGGCTGTTCATGCTCGATGACGCAGCGCGCGCACTGACCTGCTTTCTCGCAGAAACGCCTGGCGTCGGCTGTTTTCTGATCTTCGATGATGAGCCCGATGCGGCGCTGCTGGAGTTTTTCGGCAGCGTCGATTTTGCGATGGACATCATGCGCCATCTGATCACGAATCCGTTCGAGGCCATGACCGTGGTCGACGCCAAAGGATTCGTGCGCTATCTCAGTCCGGTGCACGAAAAGTTCTTCAACATCAAGCACATGGAAGCCGTTGGCAAGCATGTCACCACGGTCATCGAAAACACCCATCTACATGAAGTCGCTGCCAGCGGCAAGCCGGAGATCGGCCAGCTACAGGAAATGAACGGCACCAGCCGGGTGGTCCGACGCGCACCGATTTTCGACCGCCAGGGACGCTGCGTCGGCGCCATCGGCCAGGTCATGTTCAAGGGTCCGGACGCCATCCGCACGCTCAGCGAAGAAATCGGCCGCCTGCGCAAGCAGGTCAGCTTTTATGAGCGCGAGCTCTCCGGCATCCGCAATCGCAGCTATGGCCTGGACCAGATCGTCGGTTCCAGTGCGGCGGTCAGGAAGCTCAAGGCAGACATCATCAAGGTCGCACCATTGGATGTGCCGATTTTGCTGGTCGGCGAAAGCGGAACGGGAAAGGAGCTGGTGGCCCACGCGCTGCACTTGCTGAGCCCTCGCAGCAGGAATGCCATGGTCCTGGTCAATGCAGCGGCCATGCCGGCCAACCTGGTCGAAAGCGAGTTGTTCGGGTACGAAGCCGGCGCATTTACTGGTGCCGACCGCAAGGGCCGTCAGGGCAAGTTCGAAGCGGCTGATCACGGCACCTTGTTTCTTGATGAGATCGGCGACATGCCGCCCGACATTCAGGTCAAGCTGCTGCGGGTGCTGCAGGACGGCAGCTTCGAGCGCGTCGGCGGCGACCGCGCCAAGAAGTCCGACTTCCGTCTGATCTCGGCCAGCAACCGCGACTTCAAGGCCATGATTGCCAATGCCAGCTTCCGGCTCGACCTGTTCTATCGCATCAGTGCCATCACGCTGCGTCTGCCTCCGCTGCGCGACCGGCTCGAAGATATTCCGGAACTTGCCGACACCTTCCTTGCCCACTTCGCCGAGCGCCATGGCAGCCGACCCAAGATGCTGGGACCGGATGCCGGCATCCTCCTGCAGAGCCTGCCGTGGCCCGGCAATATCCGCCAGCTGCAGCATGCAATCGAGCGCGCAGCGGTGTTTTGCGAGTCCGATGTGATCGGACCCAGGGATTTCGAGACCATTCAGGACGAGGCCGTCGGCATGTCGGGCTACGCGCTGCTGGCCGAGCCTGGCGAGACTGCCGGGCTTGCCGCGTTTGGCAACAAGCAGCGGCCACCGGCCAGCAGCATGCAGTCTGCCAAGGACCGGGTGGAAGTCGACATCATCCGAAACGCCATGCATACATTCAATGGCAACAAAAAGAAGGTTGCCGAAAACCTCAGCATTTCCCGATCCTACCTGTACAAGAAACTGTCGGAAATGAATTCTCCTGACGAACAGTGACTTGCATCCCTCTGCAGTCTCTGTGCAAAAGAATGTAGTTTGCGCAGACACATGTTCTCCGGAAACACATCAATCGCCGCAATCGGCGCACCACGCTGAGAAGCACGGGAAGGCTGGCCAGTGCGCCGATGCCCGCTGCATCGTGTCAGGTGCACTAAGTACCCGACCAGGATAAATTGGGAAATGGATGTGGTTCCGATGGGATGCGGGGCAAGGCGGGTGGCCCGCCGCAGTGCGAGCACTGCAAGGGGCAG
>JAYUWF010000387.1:0-9857 GCA_043753685.1 Herminiimonas sp. | reverse complement strand
CCAAACCCTGGGGTACCGCACGCCGGTTGAAACTGAAGCGCGGCACAATGTGCTCGTTTAAAACGTCCACCAAAACCGGGTTACCTCACTCTGACCCTTCTAGCGGGCCACGGAGTGCGTTAGGTTGCACGTCGAAATGAATTCAAAAACATCGACCCATCACGGTAAGTACGCCGTGGTCCGCAAACAAGGTCAGAGTCAAGTTTCGCGATGACCCCGCGAAAGTTGACTCTGACCCTGGTTGCTCAGTCGGTCGCGGCATGACGTCAGATATTCCTGCAGTCCTCTATACTTCAACTCATGCAAACCCCCACCACCGTCGACATCGCCATCTGCGGCGCCGGCCCGGTCGGACTGGCGCTGGCCGGCCTGCTGGTCAAGCGCGGCATGGCGTCCGATCGTATCGCGTTGATCGATGCCCGTCCGCTCGAACTGGCGCGCACCGATCCGCGCTCCATCGCCCTGTCCTACGGAACCAGCCAGATCATGCAAGGCATCGGCGCCTGGCCGATCGTCGCCAGCGCGATTTCCCAGATTCACGTCTCGCGCCGCAGCCACTTCGGCCGCACGCTGATCGATTGCAAGGATTACGATTTGCCCGCGCTCGGTTATGTTACCCGCTACGGCGTGCTGATCGATGCGCTGGCGGCCGCCGCCGATGCAGCGGGCATCCAGTCGCTGCGCCCGGTCACCGTCGGCGCCTTGAACGAAACCGACGACCATGTCGAACTGCTGCTCGCCGCCGGCAAATCGATCACCGCAAAAATCATGGTCCAGGCCGAAGGCGGCCTGTTCGGCCAGCAACCGGCAAAACCGCAATCGCGCGATTACCGGCAAACCGCCATCGTGGCCCAGGTCGGCGTCAGTGCGCCACTGAGCCATCGCGCCTTTGAACGCTTCACCAGCGAAGGGCCGCTGGCGCTGCTGCCGCAAACCGGCCATGCCACCAGTGGCGCGGCAACGCACTATGCCTTGGTCTGGTGCATGCGGCCCGATACCGCCGACCGCCTGATGGGGCTGCCGGATGCAGATTTTCTGGCGGCACTGGAAAACGCTTTCGGCACGCGCGTCGGCAGCTTCCTGCACCTCTCGCAGCGCAGCACCTATCCGCTCGGCCTGAACGCCGATCCGGCCGCCACCCGGCGCACGGTTGCCATCGGCAATGCTGCCCAGACCCTGCATCCGGTGGCTGGACAAGGACTGAACCTCGGCATGCGCGATGCCGCGGTGCTGGCGCGACTGCTGGCGCGTGAACCGGCGCCTGCGACGCTGCAACGCTTCCTGAAGGAGCGCCAGAACGATCGCGGCATGACGATCCGTCTGACGGATGTGATGGCGCGCATCTTCGCCAGCGCACCCGATGGCGCGCTGTCACAGACCTTGCTGGGACTGTCGCTTGGCCTGGTCGACGCCCTGCCCCCGGCACGGCGGATATTGGCCGAGCAGATGATGTTTGGCCGGCGCTGACGACGGCTGTCTCGCAACCTGAGGTTCGACACCGACGTTTTATGCGGGGTTTAAATATATTTTAAATAGAATATAATTTATATATTCTACTTAACATATAATTTTACATTATTCTTTATCCAGAATAATATGAAAATATCCTAAATTTGTTATATCCAGAGGCTTACATGGGCACGCCAATCCGCACCACAGGCACTCTCGGCCCCTTGCTCAAGCGCTTGCGCAAGGCAAAAAATTGGTCCCAGGCAGACCTTGGTCGTTTGATAGGACTTTCCCAAGAGCGCATTTCGGTGATCGAGTCGGCCCCCGAAAAAGTAACGCTAGACAATTTGCTGACCGTCATGATGGCGCTGGGAGCGCATTTCAGCGTCTGTGAATCGAACTCTTCGGAAAACATCTCACCCGCCAGCAATACGTCGAATCCGGGTGTCTGGTAATGGCCGGGCGGCCCTCAAACTCTCGCAGACTCGATGTCTGGATGAATGGAGAGCTTGTGGGCGAATGGTCTTTGCGCGGTAACAACCATCAATTCAACTACGCCAACGCGTGGCAAACCAGTCCCAACACTCGGCCGCTATCGTTGTCGTTACCCATCACGCAGGGAACGGCGCCCTTCACCGGCGATACCGTCGAAAATTATTTCGATAACTTGCTACCGGATAGCCTTGACATCCGCAAACGACTGGCGGCGCGCTTTGCCGCCAGATCCACGAAGGCGTTCGACCTGATCGAAAAAATTGGCCGAGATTGCGTCGGTGCAGTTCAATTGATGGCACACGGCGCAGGCCCTGTCGATGTTCGTCAAATCCAGGCCAAACCGCTTTCGGCGCCGGACGTCGAGCAATTGCTCGATGACACAGTCGCCGCGCAGGGATTGGGAAACGATGACGGAGAAGATGCGCTGCGTATTTCACTGGCAGGTGCGCAAGAGAAAACCGCGCTCCTCTTGCACGAAGGCCAATGGTGCCGGCCGCTTGGCGCCACGCCAACCACCCATATCCTGAAGTTACCGCTGGGGCAGGTCGGAAGATCCCGCGCCGATTTCTCCAACTCGGTCGAGAACGAGTGGCTGTGCTCGCGATTGGCAATCGCTTTCGGATTGCCCGCCGCCGAATGTCACATCGAACGGTTCGGCGCGTACAAGGTATTGGTCGTCGAACGGTTCGACCGCAAGTTCCTGGGAAGCTGGTGGGCTCGCCTGCCCCAGGAAGATTTTTGCCAGGCGCTGGGTATCGCGCCCGGGCTGAAGTACGAAAATCAAGGTGGCCCGGGCATGTCTGCCATCCTCGACAAACTGCGCGGCAGCTCCCGGGCGACCAGCGACCGCGAAATGTTTCTGGCAAGTCAGCTGCTCTTCTGGCTCTTGGCCGCGCCTGACGGGCACGCCAAGAACTTCAGCATTTTCATCGAGCAGGGCGGCGCCTACCACCTCACACCGCTGTATGACGTGCTGTCAGCCTGGCCTGTCATTGGAGACGGTCCGAACATGTTCCAGTGGAAGAAAGTAACGCTCGCCATGGCAGTGCGTGCCGGAAATGCACATTACAAAATAGGCGAAATCCTCCGTCGTTACTGGAACAACATGGCCAAAACCAATGCTGTCGGATCGGATTTCGAGCAAACGATTGAACGATTCGTCAAGCGTGCGCCGCAGGCGATCGCCGAAGTACAAGCTCAGTTGCCAGATAGCTTTCCAGCCCAGGTAAGTGACCGCATCTTCGAAGGCGTCATGCGGCAGATTCGCACGCTACAGCAGCAGGTCTGAAGCATCTGTGAAAAAACCCGCTTCCTTGGCGGAAAGCGGGTTCGAGAGAATTAATACGATCACTGGAAATCAGGCTTCGCTGGCGGCGCAATCAGGCGCCGGCAATCGCTGCCCTACTCGACCGCCTTGACCATATCCTCGATCACCTTCTTCGCATCCCCGAACACCATCATCGTCTTGTCCATGTAGAACAGCTCGTTGTCCAGGCCGGCATAACCGGAGGCCATCGAGCGCTTGTTGACGATCACGGTCTTGGCCTTGTAGGCCTCCAGGATCGGCATGCCGGCGATCGCGGATTTCGGATCCTTGGCGGCCGGGTTGACCACGTCGTTGGCGCCCAGTACCAGCACCACGTCGGCCTGCGCGAACTCGCTGTTGATGTCTTCCATCTCGAAGACCTGGTCGTACGGCACCTCGGCTTCGGCCAGCAGCACGTTCATGTGACCCGGCATGCGGCCGGCCACCGGGTGGATCGCGTACTTGACGATGACGCCCTTGTGCGTGAGTTTTTCGGTCAGCTCTTTCAAGGCATGCTGGGCGCGTGCCACCGCCAGGCCATAGCCCGGCACGATGATGACGGTCTCGGCATTGCCCAACAGGAAAGCAGCATCGTCTGCCGAACCGGACTTGACCGGGCGTGCTGCAGTGGCTGGTCCGCCGGCGGCAGCCGCTTCACCACCGAAGCCACCCAGCAGCACGTTGAAGAACGAACGATTCATCGCCTTGCACATGATGTAGGACAGGATCGCGCCGGAGGAACCCACCAGGGAACCGGCGATGATCAGCATCGAATTGTTCAGCGAAAAACCGATGCCGGCCGCAGCCCAGCCGGAATAACTGTTCAGCATCGACACCACCACAGGCATGTCGGCGCCGCCGATTGGGATGATGATCAGCACACCCAGAACGAAGGCGATGATCGTCATCAGGATGAACGGCAACCAGGCCGGTTCCGAGCCTGGCGCCAGGCAGAAGATCAGGCCGAGTCCGACCATCATCACGGCCAGGATCAGGTTGACGAAATGCTGGCCGGGGAAGCTGACCGGCGCGCCCTGGAACAGGCGGAACTTGTACTTGCCCGAGAGTTTGCCGAACGCGATGACCGAGCCGGAGAAGGTGATGGCGCCGACAAAAGTACCGATGAAAAGCTCGATCCGGTTACCGAAGGGAATCGGCGCATTCGCCGCTTCGACGATATTGAACGGGAACGGCTCCGAGACCACTGCCACCGCGATGCAGACCGCTGCCAGGCCGATCAGCGAGTGCATCGCTGCCACCAGTTCCGGCATCTTGGTCATTTCCACGCTTTTGGCGAGGAAGGCGCCGATGCCGCCACCGACCACCAGGCCGAGCAGCACCAGGCCGAAGCCGAGCCCACTGCCGCTGGCCTGCGACTTCAACTTGATGATCAGGACGATCGTGGTCACGGCGGCGATCGCCATGCCGCTCATGCCGAAGGCGTTGCCCTTGCGTGCAGACGAAGGATGCGACAAGCCCTTTAAGGCTTGAATGAAGCAGACCGATGCGATCAGATACAGCATGGTCACCAGGTTCATGCTGACGAATGCCATGTTCATGACTTCGCTCCTTCGATGGCCTTGACCGCCGGTGCTTTCGGTTCTTTTTTCTTGAACATCTCGAGCATGCGCTGGGTGACCAGGAAGCCGCCGAAGACGTTGACTGCCGCCAGGGCGACAGCGAGCGTGCCGGCGATCTGGCCGATAATGCCTTCGGTCAGGCCGGCCGCCAGCATGGCGCCGACGATGATGATGGCCGAGATCGCGTTGGTGACCGCCATGAGCGGCGTATGCAGGGCTGGCGTGACGGTCCACACGACGTGGTAACCGACATAGATCGCCAGAACGAAAATGATCAGGTTGATGATGGTGTGACTGACTTCCATGATGTCCTCTTCTTGTTTGACGGGCACATTTGCAGCACGATTGGTGCGTGTCGTGGTTGCGTTAGCGACGGCCCGTTTCGGTCATTCTTCGATTCCGCGGCGGGTGACCCGAATCGTACTTCGGGTGATTCCCCGGATGATTGGACGTCCGTTACTTTCGTTGGTGCGCTACTTGCGCAATACCTCGCCACCGGTGCACAGCAGCGTGGCCGCCACGATTTCATCATCGCGGTTGATGGCAAGCGCGGCGTCTGCGCCGACGATGAGCTTCAGAAAATCGAGCACGTTGCGCGCATATAGTGCAGAAGCATCGGCCGGCACCAGCGTCGCCAGATCCGGCTGGCCGATGATGTGCACGCCGTATTTGGTGACGGTCTTGTTGAGTTCGGAAAGCGGGCAATTGCCACCCTGCTCGACGGCCATGTCGACGATCACGGAACCTGGCTTCATTGCCTTGACGGTGTCTTCCGAAATCAGGACCGGCGCGCGGCGGCCGGGAATCAAGGCAGTGGTGATGATGATGTCGGCCAGCTTGGCCCGCTCGTGCACCAGTTCTGCCTGGCGCCGCATCCAGTCGGCCGGCATGGCGCGCGCGTAACCGCCCGAGCCCTGGGCGATTTCGCGCTCTTCATCGGTAATGAACGGCACGTCCAGGAATTTCGCGCCGAGCGACTCGACCTGTTCCTTCACCGGCGGTCGCACGTCGGAAGCTTCGATCACGGCGCCCAGGCGCTTGGCCGTCGCAATCGCCTGCAGACCGGCCACACCCACGCCCATGATCAGGATGCGTGCCGCCTTGACGGTTCCGGCAGCCGTCATCAGCATCGGCATGAAACGACCGTATGTATTGGCCGCCATCAGCACCGCCTTGTAACCGGCGATGTTGGCCTGCGACGACAGCACGTCCATCGATTGCGCGCGGCTGATGCGCGGCGCCGCTTCGAGCGCGAATGCAGTCAGGCCATGGGCTGCCATGGCGGCGACATTGTCGGCGTCGAAGGGATTCAGCATGCCGACGACGACCGTGCCATTGGCCATCAGGGCGCGCTCTTCGGGAGCGGGTGCGCGCACCTTCAGCACCATCTCGCTGGCGAAAGCGTCGGCGGCGGAGCCGATCTGCGCGCCAGCGGCCTGGAATGCTTCGTCGGTCACGCTGGCCGACAGGCCGGCGCCGGACTGGACCACGACCTGGTGCTTGGCGGCGACGAGTTTCTTGACGGTTTCGGGGGTGGCAGCGACCCGGGTTTCACCCGGGCGCGTCTCGGCGGGTATGCCGATTTTCATGAGCTTCTCCAGATATTTAGTGGGAAATCTGTTTTTATTTTGCAAATCTTACACGTAAAACAATCAATCACCCTCGACCTAGTTCTATAAGAGAAACTAATTGCTCGACTACGCAGCAGGAGCGTCGTGCCCGAACCGCGACCGGTTGTCTTGACGGCAGTCGCGGGCAATCGGCTACGCATTAAGGCCGCGTGCGCCGCAGATTTTGCCGTTTTTTTCAAGAAACACCAAATAAATGCGTGATTTTTCCAGCTCTTCTCTGGATTCAAGCATTCTTTTGTTCGCTTGCCTTGCGCTGGCACGACGACAGCGCAGTCTTTTGGCTTTTCGCCGCAGCGGCGGCGCACGGTAAAATGGCGGCTCTTTCAAAACACGCCGCTGGCCCCCCTTTCAATGAACGATATCTGGAAACCCTCGGTCACGGTTGCGGCCGTCATCGAACGGGGTGGCCGCTTCCTTCTGATCGAGGAAGAAACCGGCGACGGCCTACGCTTCAATCAGCCGGCCGGTCACCTCGATCCCGGCGAATCGCTGCTGCAGGCAGTGGTGCGGGAAACGTTCGAGGAGAGCGCGCACGACTTCACGCCGACGGCGCTGGTGGGCATGTACCTGGCGCGCTTCGTTTCGCCGCGCAGCGGACAGGACGTCACCTATTTGCGGGTGACGTTTGCCGGCACGGTCGGCGCGCCGCACGACCGGCCGCTTGACCACGGCATCGTGCGCGTGGTGTGGATGACATACGAGGAACTGGTGGCTTGTCGGGCCCGCCACCGCAGCGACCTGGTATTGCAATGCATCGACGACTATCGTCGTGGCCAGCGCGCGCCGCTGGATTTGCTGCACACCCATCCCTCGATCGGCGCTCGATGAGCAGGCGCCGGGTCGTCATCGGCATGTCGGGCGGTGTCGATTCGTCGGTGGCCGCATGGCTGCTCAAGCAACAGGGCCATGAAGTCATCGGTCTCTTCATGAAGAACTGGGAAGATGATGACGACGATGAATACTGCTCCACTCGACAGGACTGGCTCGATGCGGTGAGCGTGGCCGATGTGCTGGGCATCGATATCGAGGCAGTCAACTTCGCCGCCGAGTACAAGGACCGGGTATTCGCCGAATTCCTGCGCGAATACCAGGCCGGCCGCACACCCAACCCGGATGTGCTGTGCAATGCCGAGATCAAGTTCAAGGCCTTTCTCGACCATGCGATGCGCCTGGGCGCCGACGCGATCGCCACCGGACATTACGCGCGGGTGCGCGAGGTCGAGGCTTCAGTGCCCGCTGCCTTGTCTGGTACGAGAACCGGTGCGCCTGGCGCGGGCGGCGGGCGGCGCTTCGAACTGCTCAAGGCAGTCGATGCCAGCAAGGATCAAAGCTATTTCCTGCATCGCCTGAACCAGGCGCAGCTTTCCAAAACCCTGTTTCCGCTGGGCGAGATGCACAAGACCAAGATCCGCGAAATCGCCGCCCGGCTAGGCTTGCCGAATGCGACCAAAAAGGATTCCACCGGAATCTGCTTCATCGGTGAACGGCCATTCCGTGAGTTCCTGAACCGCTATCTGTCCTACCAGCCAGGGCCGATGAAAACGGCCGACGGTACGGTGGTCGGCGAACACGTCGGCCTGAGCTTCTATACCCTCGGCCAGCGCAAGGGCATCGGCATCGGCGGCCTGAAAAGCCACAGGAATGCCAGTGGCGACAGCGACCCCTGGTACGTGGCGCGCAAGGACATTGCAGAAAATACCTTGTATATCGTCCAGGGCCACGACCACCCATGGTTGCTGGCGTCGTTCCTGACAGCGGACCAGATCAGCTGGGTGGCCGGCAGCGCGCCGGATGCATCCATTACCGCCCTGTCGGCCAAAACGCGCTATCGGCAGGCCGACGTAGCCTGCACCCTGCAAAGCCCGGGCGCCGACGGGTTTGCACTGGCGTTCTCGGAACCGCAATGGGCGGTCACGCCCGGCCAGTCCGCCGTCCTCTACCAGGGCGACGTCTGCCTGGGCGGCGGCATCATCAGTGGCGCAGTGACTCACGCGATGCCCGACGGCGCTTGACCGGTCTCTTGCCCGGTCTTTTGAACCGGTCCCCGACCCTTCTCTTCTTCCGTCCCTGCCCGGTCTTCCGGCCCGGCACTTGTCCAGCTCGGCACGCGCCCTGCCCCAAATGATTTCGCTTGCATTGCCTACCTAAATCCGTAATAATCTGAATACGAACTATTCTCATTCCGATTTTAGCATTGCGCTTCTTCCGAGAGCCCACAATGATCGTCTGCATTTGCAACAACATTTCCGACCGCAAGATCCGGCAAGCCGTCGATGCCGGCATGCGTTCCATGGTCGAGCTGCGGGAAAATCTCGCGGTCGGCACCTGCTGCGGCAAGTGCCACTCCTGCGCCAAGCGGGTCTTGAATGACTGCTTGCAGCAATCGTCGGCCCACGCTGCGCACCATCTGCCGGTTCTGCCGCTGGTTTTCCAGCGAGACGCCGTCGCTGCCTGAACCATCCTCGAACAAAGGCCAGGGATCGATCGGTTATGATCGATTTTTTTCACACGACGAGGCAGACATGCAAGGCGACACCACAGTCATCAAGCTGCTCAACGCGCAACTGACCAACGAACTCAGCGCAATCAACCAGTATTTCCTGCATGCGCGCATGTACAGCCACTGGGGATTCGAAAAACTCGGGAAGAAGGAGTACGAGGAATCGATCGGCGAAATGAAGCATGCCGACCAGCTGATCAACCGCATCCTGATGCTGGAAGCCCTGCCGAACCTGCAGGCCCTGCACAAATTGATGATCGGCGAATCAACGCCCGAAATGCTGGAATGCGACTTGCAGCTGGAAATGGCGTCGCAGCGCACCGTCAAGGAAGGCATTGCGGCCTGCGAGGCGGTCGGCGACTATGTCTCGCGCACGATTTTTCAGCACATTCTCGACGACACCGAAGAACACATCGACTGGCTGGAAACACAGCGCGATCTGATCGCGAAGATCGGGATTCAGAATTACCTGCAGACGCAGATCAAGAGCGACGAATAATGCTTCAAAAAAGGGATTCGGTCAGGCACCACCAGGGCGTCGATCGCACCCTCCGCCGATCGATCGCGGCAGCGTTCAAAATGCAAAAAAGGCGCCGCGGCGCCTTTTTCGTCATTTCAGGTTCGCGTGCAATCACGCTGGCCATGCTGCCTTACTGCGGCACCGACTCCCGGAAAGACGGCCGCTCCGCCAGCTTGTCGAGCAGCTTGCCCAGATTCGGGTACTCGCCGCGCCAATCGATCTCCGGAAACCGGAACGCGATCCAGCCCAGTGCGCAACCGACTGCCACGTCCGACAGCGTGTAATGGTTGCCGGCGCAAAAAGGCGTCTCACCTAGACCGGTCGACATCGCTTTCAGACCGGCGTGTACCTTGCCCATCTGCCGCTCGGTCCAGGT
>JAYUWF010000386.1:0-3251 GCA_043753685.1 Herminiimonas sp. | reverse complement strand
CACTGAACCGCTGTCGTCAGGCCAGCCTCCGATAATTCGGATCGGCCCGGCACTATCTCTCCCGTCGTTACCCAACGTTACAACCCAAACACACCCTGTCGGTGCACGTGCGCTGCCGCACAGACGTTGTGTTTGCAAAGCGCAATCATTGCAAAAAATAATGATCAACGTGGCGACGCGCATCTCGTGCGCCGTACATCGATTGCGTCATTCAAAGGAGATCCCATGAAATGCAAATCCACTCGTAGCGCCACCCTGGCCCTGGCCGTCCTGACTTCTGTTACCGCACTCGGCAGCATCGCGGCCCACGCCGGCGAAGTCTCGCTGTTCGAAGGCAGCGGATTCGGCGGGCGCCAGGTGACGTTTCGCGGTCCTGCAGCGAGCGTGAGCAATATCGGCTTCAACGACCGCACCTCCAGCATCGTGGTCCGCAGCGGACGTTGGGAAGTCTGCAGCGACGATAATTTCAAGGGCGATTGCGCGGTCTTCGAACCCGGCCAATATGCCAACATCGATGGTCGGTTCAACAAGCGGGTCTCTTCACTGCGCGAAATCGGCGTGGTCGCCGGTAGCGCCGCGCCGGTCGCTGGCATTGGCACCCTCGAGCTGTACGGCCAACCGAATTTTCAGGGCCGTACGGCACGCATCGATCGTGATGCCAGCAACTTCAACACCTTCAATTTCAACGACCGTGCATCCAGCCTGGTTGTTCAGGGCGGTACCTGGGAAGTCTGTACGGATGCCGGTTTCGGTGGTACCTGCCGAACCTTCGCGCCAGGTCGTTATCCCTCGCTCGGGTACGGCATGACGAAAGCGATTTCATCAGCACGTCCGGTCGTGAATCAGGAAGATGCGCGCGTGGTGCACGGCGGCGGCTGGCGGCAGCGCCGTGAAGAAGCCATGAATCCGATCGTCCTGTTCGGTGAAGATGGCATTCGTGGCCGCAGCGTGGCGATTGCCAGCGACATCCCCGACCTTTCGGCAGCCAACTTCAACGACAGCACGCAATCTCTGGTGATTGAAAACGGCTACTGGGAATTTTGCTCGGATTCATATTACCGCGGTCAATGCCGGGTGCTCGGACCTGGCCAGTATCAACGCATGGAACCGGTACTGTATCGGACCGTGTCCTCGATCCGCGCCGCATCGCATGACAACCGGGGAGAGCAAGGTAGCCAGGGAAATCAAGGCAATCAAGGAAATCAAGGCAATCAGGGAATGCGCGGCGATGTGGAATTGTTCACAGGTCCGAACTTCAGCGGCGTGCGGTATCCGGTGGGCCAGGACATGACGAGTTTCGACCAGGGCGGTTTCAATGACAAGATCGGTTCCGTCATTGTCAATGCAGGCCAGTGGGAGATGTGCGTGGACTCGAATTACCGTGGCAGCTGCTCGGTCTTCGGACCAGGCCGTTACGCTGGACTCGGTGGCATGACCAATCAGCTCTCGTCGATCCGTCGCGTGAACTGAAACCGCCCGCATCGTTTTTAACCTCGTCGTTCGACGCCGCCCTGGCTCAGCCGGGCGGCGTTTTTATTTGGCCGCAATACATGCAGGTACAAGGCGTTCGTGCCGCCCACGCGTGACTCGGCGCATGTGCATTCGAAGAAAGTTCGGAACTTCGCGCATAATTCGGGGGTTCGCGATTCTTTCAATACGACATCCATGATCATTGCGCCGCCGGTACCGTTTGCAACGGGCGACCAGACGACCCTCGGCTGCGACCATCCGGCGCCGCACCTGCACGGAAACCCCGATTGATCGGCCGCGGCCAGCGCACCGGCATCATCGCCATCCTGGCGATCAGCCAGGTCTTGTCATGGGGCGCGCTCTACTATGCCTTCTCGATCCTGGCGCCGCAAATCCAACGCGAAATGGGCTGGCGCGCCGAAGCAGTCTATGGCGCCTTCTCGCTGAGCTTGCTGGTGGCCGGACTGTGTGCGACACCGGCCGGAATCTTGCTGGACCGCTGCGGCGGACGCTTCGTCATGGCCGCCGGCTCCCTGATCTGCGGCGCCGGTTTTTTCGGCCTGGGCAGCGCGCATTCGCTGGTCATGTATTTTGCTGCAACCTCGGTGCTGGGGATCGGCATGGCGCTGGTGCTGTACGAAGCCGCATTCGCCACCATCAACCGCGAATTCGGCGCCGCATCGCGCGCGGGGATTTCGACCCTGACGCTGTTCGGCGGTCTTGCCAGCACGGTCTTCTGGTCGGTGACGCTGAAATTGAACGCGCAGCTCGGCTGGCGCGATACCTATCTGGCATATGGACTGGTGCAGCTCGCCGTCTGCCTGCCACTGCATCTGCTTTTACCCGGCACTCTGAAGGCTCGACCCACCGGGGTCGCAGCGGTAGCCACCAGCCCCGGCGCTGCCGACTTCACGCTGCGCGAGGCACTAAACGACGCCACCTTCTGGAAGCTCGCCTTCGCGTTCTCGGCCAACAGCTTCACCTTTTCCGCACTGTCGGTACATTTGATTCCACTGCTCGGGAGCATGGGGCACAGTGCGGCGACAGCGGTCACCCTGGGCGCCTTGATCGGCCCGATGCAGGTCATCGGCCGCATCGGCGAACTGGCGGTGGCCCGTCGCGCGCAACCGCAGGCCGTCGGCCTGTTCGCATTCGCGATGCTGCCGGCGGCGCTGCTGGCGCTGGCGTGCTTCGGCATGCAGGTGCCGGCGGTAGGCGTGTTCTGCATTTTTTACGGGCTCGGCAATGGCATCCTGACCATCGTGCGCGGCACGGTGCCGCAAGCGCTCTATGGCCGGGAAAATTATGGCGCGATTTCGGGCGCAATGGCCGGTCCCGCTCTGGCTGCAAAGGCGGCTGGACCGCTTGCCATTGCCGCCCTGGTGCAGTCGACGCCATCGGCGGGGCCAGTGTTGTGGATGTTGCTGGCGTTTTCATTCGCCTCACTGGGCTTTTATGTGTCGGCGGTGCGCAAGGCGAAATCCTCCGGCGTGCGGCATTCGGCATAAAAAAACCCGCTCCGGAGAGCGGGCCGAATTCCACACCGAGACATGGATGCGGAGAGGATGCAGGTGCAACCTTACTGCCGCTGCGCCAACGGCGAAATCCCACGAATGCGGCATTCATCGGATCTGCACTGCGAAAAATATTTTCGTGCGACGACCAGACGTTGAACATTACGCCGGACGCATTCGCGTCACAGCCGATTCCAGCAACCCCGGCATCTCCTCCAGCGAATCGATCAGGCCATCGGCGCGCAAGGCTCCCACCCCGCCCGGACC
>JAYUWF010000385.1:0-3252 GCA_043753685.1 Herminiimonas sp. | reverse complement strand
CCATCACCAGCACCGGCTCGGCACGATACTGTTCCGGGTACATCTTCTTGAGTGCATCGACCTTCGGCAGGTCGTTGATCATGATGTACGGATTGTTTGGATGCAGGGTCAGGTAGTCCTGGTGGTAATCCTCTGCCGCATAGAACGGCCGGTCCCCCTCGACCTTGGTGGCGATCGGCTTGCCGAAAACCTTTGCCTTATCAAGCTGCGCGATGTATGCCTTGGTCACATTGGCTTGCTGCGGATTGGTCGGAAACACGGCTGAGCGGTACTGCGTGCCGGAGTCCGGCCCCTGGCGGTTCAGCTCGGTCGGATTGTGCGCCACCGAAAAGTAGATCTGCAGGATCTGCGCGTAGCTGATCACCCGTGGATCGAAGCTGATCTTGACGGCTTCCGCATGACCGGTCGAGCCGCTGCCGACCGCGTCGTATTTCGCAGTCGATTGCTCGCCGCCGGCGTAACCCGATATCACGCCGGTGACGCCCTTGACATGCTGGAACACCCCCTGCACACCCCAAAAGCATCCTCCCGCGACGACCGCCACTTCGCTGGTCGCATCCTTGGCAAGCGGCGCACTGGCGGCAGGGGCGGCTGAAAACGCCGGCACCGTGTGGAATTCATCGCCGCCGCGCGACAGGGCGCTGCCGGCAGCCGCTGTCAGCAGCACCGTCATCACGATCGCGCCGGTGGAAGGGCGCCGCAATGCCGGGCGTTGGATGGCTGTTTTCAATTTCTGGAACATGGGGATTCTCCTGTTGCGATCGATCGAATGGTGATTCAGGTTGCCTGCGGCTTGAACGTCATGGCCACGCCATTCATGCAGTAGCGCAGGCCGGTCGGTTTCGGGCCATCGTCAAACACATGGCCGAGATGGCCGCCGCAGCGGCTGCAATGCACCGAGGTGCGCTTCATGAACAGCGAGCCGTCTTCTTCGGTACCGACACCCTGCGGCAGCGGCGCCCAGAAGCTCGGCCAGCCGGTGCCGCTTTCGAACTTGGTGGCCGATGAAAACAGCGCCTGCTCGCAGCCGGCGCAGTGGAATACGCCACGCCGTTCCTCATGCAGCAGCGCGCTGGCGAAGGGGCGTTCGGTACCGCTCTGGCGCAGCACCGAATACTGGGCCGGCGTCAGCAACTTTTTCCATTCCGCCTCCGTATGCTTGACCTGAAATGCGGTGACTGGCTGCGCCGTGGCGGCAAAGCCGGGTTTGAATGCGGCGGTCAATGCGGCGATGAGTCCGGTTTTCAAGGCGATCCTTCGGTTGATCATGAGCTAGCTCCCGTGTCGATCTTCAATGACGTTGGTCGAGCCGGATGCTAAATCCTTACACATCGCCGCCGGCCAGTTTTTATTTCAACAGTATCGGGTATACGCCGAAATCGTGCCGGCAGATGCAGGAACCGGTACCTGCTGCGCGCGCCGCACCGCGCGACTTCCAACTTGCCTGTGAGACGTTCCTCGCTTAAGCATTTTGTTGTCGTTTTATCTAGGGAACTTCCGTTTCGCCGCGAGGTTCTACCCCAGCGCTACCTGACGTCTAGGCAGCATCTGCAGGATTCCACACACTTTCCCCTTTCAAGGAGACTTCCTCATGCAAGCACTCGTCTACAACGGACCACGTGATGTTCAGGTCCAGAACATGCCCGACGCGAAAATCGAAAAGCCCACCGATGTTCTGGTGAAGGTCACGACCACCAACATCTGTGGCTCTGACCTGCACATGTACGAAGGCCGGACCGAAATGGAAAAGGGCCGCATTCTCGGTCATGAAAACATGGGCGAAGTCATTGAAATCGGCAAGGCCGTCGATCGCGTCAAGGTGGGCGACATGGTGTGCCTGCCGTTTAATATCGGCTGCGGTTTTTGTGAAAACTGCGAGCGTGGATTCACCGGCTATTGCCTGACCGTGAACCCGGGTTCAGCCGGCGGCGCCTACGGTTTTGCAGGCATGGGTCCCTACAGCGGCGGCCAGGCGGAACTGCTGCGCGTGCCCTACGGCGACTTCAATTGCCTGGTCCTGCCCGAAGACGCGGCAGAAAAAGAAAGCGATTACGTCATGCTGTCCGATATCCTGCCAACCGGCTATCACGCCACCGAACTCGCAGGCGTCAAACCGGGCGACACCGTCGTGATCTATGGCGCCGGACCGGTCGGACTGATGGCTGCGACGTCGTCGTTCATCAAGGGCGCGAGCCAGGTGTTCGTGGTCGATACCCATCCGGACCGCTTGAAGCTGGCCGAAAAAATCGGCGCCACCGCAATCGACGATACCGAGGGTGGCGGGGTGGCGAAGGTGCTGGAACTGACGGGCGGGCAAGGCGCCGATCGTGGTTGTGAATGCGTGGGTTACCAGTGCTGCAACCTGCACGGCAAGGAAGTGCCGAATCTGACCATGAATAACCTGGTCCAGACCGTCAAGCCGACCGGTGGCATCGGCGTGGTGGGTGTATTCCTGCCGGCCGATCCGGGCGCGCAGGACGCACTGGCAAAAGAAGGCAAGCTGGCCTTCGATTTCGGCCAGTTCTGGTTCAAGGGCCAGCGCATCGCGACCGGTCAGGCGAACGTCAAGGCCTACAACCGCAAGCTGGCGAATCTGATCCACGTCGGCAAGGCAAAGCCGTCAATGATCATTTCGCATGAGCTCAAACTTGCCGAAGCACCGATGGCCTATGAAAAGTTCGATCAGCGCGAAGAAGGTTGGACCAAGGTCATTCTGAAGCCGGGCAATTGAAAATCATCGGTCGAAACCTGCCTCGCAGCAGTGCGGACAGTCCCGGCTCAACGACGGTCCTGATACTGCTGCGCGATGGTCAGTCCCTCCACCAGCACGGCCATCGCCTTGATCCGCGCGGCTTCGTCGGGTACGCGCAGGATGTAGGAAGGGTGATACACCACCACGATCCATTTGTCCTCATGCTGAAACGGCACGCCCAGCTTATCGGTCAGGGTCGCTTTGGGATTGCCCAGAATCGCTTTCAAGGCAGTGCCGCCCAACGCCACGATCACTTGCGGCTGGACCCGCGCCAGTTCTTCTTCCAGCCAGTAAGCGCAGGCGTTGATTTCCATCTGCCCCGGCGTCTTGTGCAGGCGCCGCTTGCCGCGCGGTTCCCATTTGAAATGCTTGACCGCGTTGGTAAGGTAGACGGCGTCGCGCGACAGGCCCGCTTTCTGGAACGCTTCGTCGAGCACCTTGCCGGCTGGTCCGATGAAAGGCGTGCCCGCCAGGTCTTCCTGGTCACCCGGCTGCTCGCC
>JAYUWF010000384.1:0-3255 GCA_043753685.1 Herminiimonas sp. | reverse complement strand
GCCAAGTTCTATCGGCCGGCGCGCTGGAGCGAGGCACAGATTCTGGAAGAGCATGGCTTCGTAGAATCCCTGGTCGAGCAGGAAATCCCGGTGGTGCCCGCGCTGGCGCTGGCCGATGGCAGGACGCTGCATACGTTCAAGGGTTTTCGGTTCTCGGTCTTCGAACGTCACGGCGGCCGCGCGCCCGAGCTGGAACAGGCCGGCACGCTCGAATGGCTTGGCCGCTTCATCGGCCGGATTCATTCCGTGGGGGCTCTGCACCCTTTCGTCGAGCGTCCGGCACTCGACATTGCCACCTTTGGCAAGGCGTCGCACGATTACCTGCACGCGCATGAATGCGTGCCGCTGGAATTGCGCAGCGCTTATTTCAGCGTACTGGCGCAGGCGCTCGACGGCGTACGCCACTGCTTCGACCGCGCCGGGGACATCCCCTCGATCCGCTTGCACGGCGACTGCCATTGCAGCAATGTGCTGTGGACCGACGCCGGTCCGCACTTCGTCGATTTCGACGACAGCCGCAGCGGCCCGCCGATCCAAGACCTGTGGATGCTGCTCTCTGGGGAGCGCGCCGACCGGGTGCGGCAGCTGGGCGATCTGCTGGCCGGATACGAGGATTTCCAGGAGTTCGAGCCGCGCAGCCTGCACCTGATCGAAGGCTTGCGCACGCTGCGCCTGGTGCACTACTCGGCGTGGCTGGCGCGGCGCTGGGACGATCCGGCGTTCCCGGTGGCTTTTCCGTGGTTTAACACGGCGCGTTACTGGCAGGACCGGATCCTGGAACTGCGCGAGCAGGTCGCACTGATGGATGAAGCGCCGTTGTGGCCGAGTTGATCAACGGTTCGGCTGTGGCGATCCAGCCCGTCGAAACGGGCTCCTGAGGCATCAGACCTTTCGCGCCTCTTTCGCCAGTGCGTCGAGCGCGGCGATCTGCAGTTCCGGCGTCGCGGCGCCGGTCGCCACCAGCACGGCTCGGGTGATCGCATCGTCGCGCTGGAACCGGCCGAAATATTCCAGCAGGTAATCGCCATTGTCGATGCCGGCCGCACCGCGCGTCTCGGCATGCGACAGCTTGCGTACGTACCAGACACCATATCCATTGGATTCTTCACAGCAGTACACCTCTGCGCTGTGGCGCGGGCCGAGCGGATGCAGTTCCGGATCGGTCTGCCAGATGGTGCGGCGCCACAGGTGATTGCGTTTTGCTTCGGGCAGGGAATCGACGTTGTCCATGTTTGGCTCCAGGGTAGTGCTCAGGGCGGCATGGGACCGATCAGGCCGGCAGTGCAGTGCGATCGATCCGCCGCGACAGGATAATCGAGGTCGAGGTCAAACGCACGCCTTCGCTGGTGCCGATCTGGTCCAGCAGGCGATCCAGTTCGGCGGTCGAACTGCAGCCGAGTTCGATCATGTAGTCGACACTGCCGCTGCCGGCCCCTATACTTTTCGAACGCCAATTCCGGCGCGGCCATGTCGCCCGGCGACGCAAGGCCACCTCACCATTCGAAAGGCGCGCATGCAAACCCGACTCATACTTTTGGGTGCCGGCAAGATCGGCGACGCCATCCTCAACCTGCTGTCGTCGACCGGTGACTACGCCATCACCGTGGCCGATGCCGATCCGGCGCGGCTGGCGCAGGTCGATCTGGCCGCCTGGCCGCACGTCACGACGCGCCTGGCCGATGTCGCCGACCCGGCGCAGCTGGCTGCATTGATCCCTGGCCATCGGGTGACCCTTTCGGCCTGTCCGTACTTCCTGACACCGGCCATTGCCGCCGCCGCGCGCGACGCCGCTTCGCATTACTTCGACCTGACCGAGGATGTCGACAGCACCCGCATCGTCAAGCAGCTGGCGCGCGGCGCCGAGACGGCCTTCGTGCCGCAATGCGGCCTGGCGCCGGGCTTCATTTCGATCGTCGCCAATGACCTGGCGGGTCGCTTCGACCAGCTGCGCGACGTGAACATGCGGGTCGGCGCCTTGCCGATCTATCCCAGCAATGCCTTGAAATACAACCTGACCTGGAGTACCGACGGCTTGATCAACGAGTACTGCAACCCGTGCGAGGCGATCGTCGACGGCCAGCTGCGCGAGACCTCGCCGCTGGAAGAAGTCGAGCATTTTTCCCTCGACGGCATCGACTACGAAGCCTTCAATACTTCCGGCGGCCTGGGTACGCTGTGCGAGAGCATGGCTGGCAGGGTGCACAACCTGAACTACAAGACGGTGCGCTATCCCGGTCATCGGGACATCGTCAAGATGCTGGTGCGCGACTTGCAGCTGGGCCAGCCGACGCGGCGCCACATCCTGAAGGAAGTGCTGGAAGCAGCAATACCAATTACCAAGCAGGATGTGGTGCTGGTGTTCGTCAATGTCTGCGGCATGCGCAACGGGCGGCTGGAGCAGGAAAGTTATGCGAAAAAAATCTACAGCCAGACCGTCAACGGAGTATTGCTCTCGGCAATACAGCTCACCACCGCGGCCGGCATCTGCGGCATGGTCGATCTGCTGCTGGCAAAGCGCTTGCCGCAACACGGCCTGGTGCGCCAGGAAGACACGGCACTGACAGACTTCCTCGACAACCGCTTTGGCCGCTACTACGCATGAAGGCACCGGCACGCCGGATTTCAGCAAAAATCCCTGAAAAAAGAAGTTTTTATTCGGTGAGAAACGATATAGATTCTCTGTGTTAATTTTGGAGAACCAGATGACCGCACAGCCGCTCGACATTCGCACTGAAACGCTGGCTCTGCTTCAGGGCGACACCGCCCACGTTGCCGGTGCAGTGCCGCAGCAACTGGCCTTGATCGAGACCTGGCTGGCGGCGCTGGAGCCAGAGGATCTGGCCGAAGTCACGGCGGCCAGCCTGGCGTCGATCCTGTGGCAGGGTTTCACGGCGGTGGCGAATTGTCAGTCGGCGGCCTGTCAGGTCGTGCCGCTGCGCTATGCCGATGGCCGCGGCGGCTGGGCCACGGCGCTCCTGGTGCACAACCCCGACATGCCGTTCCTGGTCGATTCGATCGTCATGGCGATGCGCCGCCTGCACGTCGCCTCGCACGCGGTTCTGAACGCTGTCCTGACGGTGCGTCGCAATCCCGACCAGAGCATCCGCGAAGTGCAACCGGCGCATACCGGCGGCGATGCGCTCGAATCCTTCGTGCTGTGCCTGTTGCAAGAGGAATTGTCTGCCGCCGAGCAGACCGCTCTGGGCGACGCGGTGCGCCAGGTCGCAGCCGACGCTGCCGCCGTTCGGCGCGACA
>JAYUWF010000383.1:0-9889 GCA_043753685.1 Herminiimonas sp. | reverse complement strand
CGCCCTGGCACTTTCGTCGGTGACATCGAAATCGTCGTTTCATTTTCCGGTCATGCTGCTGGGGATGATCGGCGCGGGCCTTTTCTTCGGCGACGGCGTCATCACGCCCGCCATTTCCGTGCTCTCGGCGATCGAGGGCCTGGAAGTCGCCACCCCGGCATTGAAACCCTTCGTCGTACCGATCACGCTGGCGGTCCTGGCCGGCTTGTACTTGGTGCAGCATCGTGGAACGGCCGGCATCGGCAAGTGGTTCGGGCCGATCGTGCTGGTCTGGTTCGTAACCCTGGCAATCATGGGCTTGATCAACATCGTCAAGAATCCCGCCGTCATTGCAGCGCTCAACCCACGTCACGCCCTGTTCTTCCTGACCCACAACGGCTATCTCGCATTCATTGCGCTGGGTGCGGTGGTCTTGGCCCTGACCGGTGCCGAGGCGTTGTATGCCGACATGGGCCACTTTGGTAAAAAATCGGTGCGGCTGGCATGGTTCTCGGTCGTGCTGCCGGCGCTGGCGCTGAACTACCTCGGTCAGGGCGCCCTGCTGCTGGACAATCCGGGCGCCGTGGGAAATCCCTTCTTCCAGCAACTCGGGCCGTGGAGCGTCTATCCGCTGGTGGTGTTGTCGACGATGGCCACCGTGATTGCCTCGCAGGCGACGATCTCGGGCGCGTTCTCGGTGGCGCAGCAAGCGATTTCACTCGGCTTCTTGCCGCGCATGCGCATCGTCTACACGTCCGATAGCGAAATGGGCCAGATCTACATCCCGTTCGTGAACTGGGTGCAATTGATCGCGGTGGTGCTGGCGGTCATCGGTTTCGGATCATCCTCGAACCTGGCTTCGGCTTACGGTATCGCGGCCACCGCCACCATGCTGACCACGACCATCCTGACCTTCTTCGTGATCCGCTTCGGCTGGAAATATCCGCTGTGGCTGTCACTTGCGTCGACCGTGTTTTTCTTTGTCATCGACATCACGCTGTTCGCCTCGACCAGCTTGAAGATCGTCAGCGGCGGCTGGTTCCCGCTGCTGATCAGTGCAGTGATGGTGACCATCATGCTGACCTGGAGAAAAGGCCGCGAACTGGTCTTCGAAAGCGTCAAATCAAACCTGATTCCACTGAGCGAATTCCTGCAATCGCTGTTCGTCTCGCCACCGCACCGGGTCGAGGGCACCGCCATCTTCTTCCGTGCCGAAGGCGACGGCGTGCCACATGCGATGCTGCATAACCTGTTGCACAACAAGATACTTCACGAGCGCACCGTCTTCCTGACGGTCAATGCGACCGATATTCCGCGCATTCCTGACAGCGAGCGCATCACCATCGAGCCGCTCGACCACAACTGTTACCAGCTGAACGTCAATTACGGTTTTAAGGACGAGCGCGACATTCCCCGCGCGCTACAACTCTGCAATTCCGCCGGCATCACGTTCAACATGATGGAGACCTCGTTCTTCATCGCACGCCAGACGGTCATTGCGGCGCCCGGCGCCGGCATGGCGCTATGGCGGGAAGCGCTGTACGCCACCATGGCGCGCAACGCCCGGGATGCTGCGGACTATCTGAAGATCCCGCCGAATCGGGTGCTGGAGTTGGGCACCCAGGTCGAGATCTGACGACCCATCAATACACGGATGTCGGTACTAGAAACGCCGCCGCACCTTGACAGTGCGTTTTTCTCGCCCGTGACGTGAACAGCGCGCTTTTACCCATCCAATCCCCGTTTACTCGCCATTTTTCTCGATGGCATGAAACTTGCAAATTTGCACCACCTTACAAAATATCGCACTAAAATCGGGAGAAATGACTTTGAATGCACTAAAAAGCAGCGGCGATGCACTCTTCATACTGCTCGGCGCCATCATGATTCTGGCCATGCATGCCGGTTTCGCCTTCCTGGAAGTTGGTACGGTGCGCAAGAAGAATCAAGTCAATGCATTGGTCAAGATCCTGGCCGACTTTGCCGTCTCGACCATCGCTTACTTCTTCATCGGTTACTACATTGCTTACGGCGTGCATTTTTTTAGCCCCGCCGAGACGCTCGTCGTACACAATGGTTTCGAGTTGGTGAAGTTCTTCTTCCTGTTGACCTTCGCCGCTGCCATTCCCGCCATCATCTCTGGCGGCATCGCCGAGCGCGCCAAGTTCTATCCGCAGCTGCTGGCCACCGGCATCCTGGTCGCGTTCCTGTACCCACTCTTCGAAGGCATCGCCTGGAATCACCGTTTCGGCATCCAGGATTGGCTCAAGGCGTCGTTCGGCCACGAATTCCACGACTTCGCCGGCTCGGTGGTGGTGCATGCGATCGGCGGCTGGGTTGCGCTGCCGGCGGTGATGCTGTTGGGTGCGCGTCGTGGGCGCTATACACGCGACGGTCAGATTTCGGCCCATCCGCCATCGAGCATTCCTTTCCTGGCGTTGGGCGCGTGGATCCTGACCGTCGGCTGGTTCGGCTTCAACGTCATGAGCGCGCAAACCCTGGAAAACGTCAACGGCCTGGTGGCGCTGAACTCGCTCATGGCGATGGTCGGCGGCACGCTGGTGGCGCTGGTGTTGGGCAAGAACGATCCTGGCTTCGTCTACAACGGACCGCTGGCGGGCCTGGTGGCGGTGTGTGCCGGATCCGACCTGATGCATCCGCTGGGGGCGCTAGTGACCGGCGGGATTGCCGCGGGTGTCTTCGTATGGATGTTTACGCTCACGCAGAATCGCTGGAAGATCGACGACGTGCTCGGCGTCTGGCCGCTGCACGGCCTGTGCGGCGCATGGGGCGGGATTGCCGCCGGCATCTTCGGCATGAAGGCGCTGGGGGGACTCGGCGGCGTGTCGATCTGGTCGCAACTCACCGGGACCCTTCTGGGGGTCTCGATTGCCGCGTTGGGAGGATTCGTCATCTATGGCGCGATGAAGAAACTGGTCGGCATCCGCCTCGATCCGGAGCAGGAATTCGATGGCGCCGATCTATCGATTCATAACATCAGCTCGACTGCCGACCACGGGACCAGTTGGTAGCCGAACAGACGATCGGCGCAGACCGTCCGGCACCGGTACGGGCGCAGCGCCGTCGCCGCGCGGATGACGTGGATGCGCCGTTTGCGACTACTCGGGCAGGCGCGTCAATTTCTTGAAATCCTTTGGCGTCTGATACTGGGCCACATTCATCTGCATCGCCAGCAACGCGTAATAAGCGTTGATGCCGGTCAGGTCGACCACGCCTTTCTTGCCGAAGCGCTTGTCGGCGCGGGCGAAGGTCTGGTCCGATACCCGCTTGTTCTTGTGCAGCTCTGTCGAAAAATCGTAGACGATTTCTTCGTCGTCGGACATGCCGACCGGACGCCGGCCGTCGGCAATCGCATCCGCGATGTCCTTCTTGATGCCAGCCTGCAGCGCAATCGGATAATGCACGTACCACTCGTAATCCTGAGTCCATTCGCGCGCCGTGATGAGAATGACGAGTTCACTCAGGGTATTGCCCAGCGCCGAATTAAAGCGCAGATAGTCGCCCATCGAGCGGGCCTGGGTCATCACTTCCGGGCTGTGCATGAGCGGCTCGAACGGGCCGAAGACCGGCTTCTTGCGTGCTGCCAAAAAGTCGTCTGCTGCTTTTTTTTGCTCAGGCGTGTATTTGTCGGTCGGGATGGCCGGCAGGCGTTCGGCGGCAATTGCCGAGATGGCGATGCAAGACAACAGGCCGGCAAGTGCTAGGGTGCGTTTCATGATGATCGTGTCTCCGTTTTTGTGATCAAGGGTGCTGAGAGGATGTAGTCCCGGCGGCAAGTTTAATGGATATTCCTGTCGCATTCTCCAGGGATCGCGGCAACCGACCCGCCGAATTTACGCCGTCGGCCGCTGTCCCATCGCCTCGCCCATTCGTACCGCGCCGGCCGCGAACCACGCCGGATTGAATTCGATCACGCCACGCGGGAACAGCATCACCACCGTCGAGCCGAGCAGGAAGCGGCCCATTTCCTTGCCTTTCTTGAAGACGATCTGCTGGTCCTCGTAATGCCATTCGCGGATCTTGCCCTGGCGCGAAGCGTTCACCACGCCGTGCCAGGTGGTCTGCATGCTGCCGACGATGGTCGCGCCCACCAGCACCAGGACGAAAGTGCCAAACGCCGACTCGAACACGCAGACAGTGCGCTCGTTGCGGGCGAACAGGCCCGGCACACCACGGGCGGTGGCGGGATTGACGGAAAACAGCGCACCCGGCACGTAGATCATGCGCAGCAGGCGCGCGTCGCACGGCATGTGAATGCGGTGATAGTCACGTGGACTCAGATACAGCGTAGCGAAACTGCCGTGGTCGAACAGCGCCGCAAGCTTGCGGTCGCCACCGACCATGGCGGCGGTCGAATACACGTGGCCCTTGGCTTGAAAAATCTGATCGTGTTCGATCGCGCCCAGCTGGCTGATGGCGCCGTCGACCGGACAGACGAAGTCGGCATCGGCCAGCGGCCGCGCATCCGAGCGCAGGGCGCGGGTAAAAAATTCATTGAAACTGCGATAACTGCCCAGGTCCGGATTGGCTGCCTCCTGCATGTTGACGCCGTACTTGCGGGCGAACCAGCGGATGATCTGCGGTGCGAAGCGGCCGTCGCTACTGGCCACGCGGCCCGCAAAAGTGGTCAGCGCGCGTTTCGGCAGGAGATATTGATGGAGGACGGGGAGACGCTTGCGCACGGTAACTTTCCGATCGGGACTAAAACCGATTATACGTGCTACTGCCCGGGCAAGAAACTCGACTGCAGCGAGCGGAAACCGGCGGCGTTCGGCCGCCGTTTCGCCGTCCTTGACCTGGTCTTGCCCGAACATTGTGCACCTCATGCCAGTACCCGTCCCTTCCAGGCGAGCGGCCCTTGTGCTGTTCATCTTGGTCGTCTTCCTGGCCACGCTGGTCAGTTCCGGCCTGCAGATCTGGTATGACCACCAGGAGACCCTGACGCGCACCGAAACCACGGCACGCGATGTCGCCCGGGTGGTGGAAGCGCAGGCGCGCGACACGCTCAGGCAAGCCGACTCGACTTTCGAGCTGCTCGGCGAAATGATCCGCGAAAACGACGGCCTGGCCACCATTCAGGAGCCGGCCAACCAGCGCCGCCTGCTCAGTTTCAGCGCGGCCACTCCAGGCGCCAGTTCGATCGCCCTGGTCAGTCCGAAGGGCTGGATGGTGGCACTGTCCGGGTCGCCAGGCATGCGCCAGATTAACGTGGTCGATCGCGATTTTTTCAGGCAGCAAAAGTTTCGCGGCAGCTCTTCATCAGTCCCGCCATCATCTCGCGCGTGCCGAATCAACCGATCCTGTTCGTCATCTCGAAACCGGTCTATGACGATGGCGGCAAGATGCTGGCGATTATCACCGCCGGGCGCGTGGACGGAACCAGAGCGCTGCAGCGGCTCATGGCGAGAAGTAAGCCTGCGACGCACGCTGCGCCGAACCACGCTCGGCTCTGCCTGCGCCACCGACGATGGCGACCAGCCGCGCAACTTCCGGTGCAAGATTTGCCGGAGCGATGTCGGGCGCATATTTGCCGCGCAATCTATCCTGGACCGTACCTTCGCACAGTGCTTCGAAAGCACACAGTCTGACGGCCAGCAGCGAATTCAACTGGCAATCCAGCCCAAGTTCGCAGGCGGCAAGCGGCAAGGCCAGATCCTGCAGCATCGCCGTGCCGCGCTGCTGCGGTGTCGCATCGGCTGCAAGCAACCTGCTGGCCGTACCGGCCAATTCGAACAGTTCGTAGGGCTCGCCACTGGCCAGCGACTGCGCTGCCAGACTGCGCGCGCTTACCATGTCGCCGCGCGCCGCCGCATCGGCGGCGAGGCGGGCGCTGGTGACGGCGTCGCCGTTCAGGCCGGAGCGGTGCAACTGACTGGTGCGGGCAGACAGGTCGGCATTGCTGTCGCCATAGAATTGCTTGCAGCGGCCGAACAGGTCGGCGTAGGCGCTGCGCTGGGTGTCGTAACGTGGATCCGACGGCAGTCCGGCAATGGCACGCTGCAAAGACGGTGCCTGCGTCCCCGCTCCCAGGAACACCGGCACACACGCATTCCAGATCGATAGCGCGCGTGCCTTGTCGACCCGCCGCTCGCTTTGCCAGAGCGCCGCGAACGCGGCTTGAAGATTACCGCTACGCTCGTCAGCGGACGGCGTTGGGTAAATCTGGTTGGAAGCAGCCGCCGGCGCTGGATCGAGCACCGCCACAGCGGAAGCCGGTACCGTGGCCTGCACCGGCGCGTCCGGTTTGGCAGAACCCGTCAGGCTGTGCCAACCGGCAGCCATCAAGACTGCCGCTGTCACCGCGATTCCGATCGATGCGATGCGCCGCCTGCGTCGCCTGCCTAGAGCGGCGGCGGCGCCGGCGATCGCGGCCGGCACCTGCATCAAGCTTTTACTGGCACGCACTGACCTTGAAGGAGGCAATGCGCGTGCTCCAGTTGAAGGTGCCATTTGCCTTCAGGTACTCGCTGGTGAACCAGAAAGTGCAATCGTCGGTCGGATCGACCACCATCGTCGCATAATCGCCCCAGCGGTGCAGGGTTCCGGTCTGGGAACCGGTCCCTTCGATGATGCTGGTTTCGTTGCTGAGGATGCCGAGCGGATCGGCCGCAGCTCGCGTAGCGTAGCGAATCGCGGGATTCATTGTCGGCGACGAGACGCTGTAACCGAACGCGATGTTCCCCTGCTTGTCCTGAGCGCCGCTGCCCATCCAGCGGTAGGCGGCATCCGGCGAGAATGTTCCTTGCTGGAAGACGATCGGCGTAGTGTTGGGCGATTGCAGTTCGTACCATCGAATGCCGGATTTTGCAGGCGTGCGCTTGTTGCCGGTGCCGACAGCAACCGATTGCGACACCACCAGCGATTCATGGCCATCGGCGAAATAGCGGTACGCCAGGCGGTACATCAATCGATCGGCCAGCGAATCGAGGGCGTTGTTGGTATTTGCTTGCGGAATACAGGCGCCGCCGCCGCAGGCTGCGCTGAAGGCGGCTACCGGGATAGCTGTCGGCGCCGACACCAGGCTATTTGCAGGCGTGGTGAAATCGACGTGGAATTTCCACAGGTTGAGCTGATTGGTGGTCCAGTTCAGCAGGTAGTTCGGCGCACCGGGGGCGACACCGGAGGCGCCATCGACGTCGGCCGGCAGCACGCCGCCGTAACTGGGGCTGAGCTGCGCGCATTGCTGCGTGGCGCTCAAGCCCTGCAGCATTCGCGTGCGGTCATAGGCGCACAGTTTCGCTCCCTGAAATGTATTCCCGTTGAACATGTTGAAGGTGACGTAATAAGCATCCGACCAGACGCCGGCCTTCGGATAATCCGGAAAGGTGGTGTAGGTGAACTGATACCGCGTGAAGCCGCCCGTGGCATCTGCCGTATTGGAGACGGCCACGCATTGCGCGTACGGTCCACCGCTCGGCACTGCAAATTGCATGAATACCCAGCGCTGGGCCTGGTTGTCCCATTTGACGATCGGGTCGCCGTCATTGTCGGTTTCGCATACGCCGCCGAAACCGCTCCACAGCGTGTTTCCCGAGATCGGCCCCAGCAGACGCGCCCTGGTGGTTTTGTCGAACACGGCAAACGACGAATTTACCCATTGAACGTATTGCGTCGAACCGATCGCGGCATTCGTGTCCGGCGGCGCCGAGTTGACGACGAAGCCATTGAAGCCGTTGCCGATGCCATCGAACCCCACCAGCGCGGTGGTCGCGGCCGCGGTCGAACTGTTCGGACTGCCCTGCACTGCCGTGTCGACCTGGTTCGACGGCGAATTCAGGTGCGGAATATTCTTTACTTCGCGTATATGCTTCACGCCGGCATAGTCATCCGGCTTCTGGGTGGTGCCGCGAAGACTAGGCAAATGATCGAAATGGGATGCTGGCGTGACTTCGACAGTGGATTGCGCGAACACGTTGGCGCCGCACGTCAATGACAAAAGGGCAATTGAGGCTGCCCTGCCTGGATGGAACACCATGTGGAAGTCCTCTCGAGAGCGCCGGATCGACGGCAAGTGATTCGGTATGAAGCTGGCCAGGGGTACACCGGGGGCGTTGTAGAGAGAACACAAAATCTCTCATAAAACTTTCCACAAGCTAAATCATGACGATAGGAAAGTCAACTACGAGACTGGGGCGTGTTCCAGAAGCTCGGCGTGGAAACCCACGCAACGGCAGCAGCGCTGACAAGCGGCCATGTGATCGAAGTCCTTGGCGATGATTCTCCGGAGCACCGCCTTATAATGGTTGTCCCGATAAGGCGCCGAGCGCCGAGCGTCGCGCGCGTCGCGCTTCGGCCCGAGCATCGAAGGATCGTAAAATGAAACAGCATCAAATCGTGCCCGGGCCAGGCCAGTACCTGTCCGGCTTCGGCAATGAATTCGCCACCGAGGCACTGCCCGGCGCTCTGCCAGTGGGCCAGAATTCCCCGCAGCGCGCGCCCTATGGCCTGTATGCGGAACAGCTCTCGGGCACGGCCTTCACCGCACCGCGCAGTCACAACCGGCGCTCCTGGCTGTACCGGATCCGGCCGGCGGCGGTGCATTTGCCGTTCGTGCTGGTCGAAGGCCACCGGATCGTCTCCGATTTTTCGACCGTGCCGCCGACGCCGCCCAACCAGTTGCGCTGGGATCCGCTGCCGATGCCACAGGCGCCGACCGATTTCATCGATGGCTGGGTGACCATGGCCGGCAACGGCGCCGCCGATGTCCAGACCGGTTGTGCCATCCACCTGTATGCGGCGAATCGCTCGATGCAGCACCGGTACTTCTACAATGCCGATGGTGAACTGTTGATCGTGCCGCAACAGGGCCGTTTGCGGATCGATACCGAGCTTGGCAGGATCGAGATCGAACCGCAGGAAATTGCCGTCATTCCGCGCGGCGTGCGCTTTCGGGTCGAACTGCCGGATGGGGAAGCACGCGGCTACATTTGCGAGAATTTCGGCGCCCTGTTGCGCTTGCCGGATCTCGGCGTGATCGGCTCCAACGGCCTGGCCAATCCGCGCGATTTCCTCACGCCGGCAGCGCGTTATGAAGATCTGGAAGGCGATTTCGAATTGCTGGCCAAGTTCGGCGGCCATCTGTGGGCTGCGCGGATCGGTCATTCTCCGCTGGATGTGGTGGCCTGGCACGGCAGTTACGCACCCTACAAGTACGATTTGCGCCGCTTCAATGCGATCGGCTCGATCAGCCACGATCATCCCGATCCATCGATCTTCCTGGTGCTGCAGGCGCCCAGCGACACGCCGGGTGTCGACAGTGTCGACTTCGTGATCTTCCCGCCGCGCTGGCTGGTGGCGGAACACACGTTCCGTCCGCCCTGGTTCCACCGCAACGTCGCCAGCGAATTCATGGGCCTGATCCACGGCGCCTACGACGCCAAGGCGGAAGGCTTCGTGCCGGGCGGCGCCAGCCTGCACAATTGCATGTCGGGCCACGGACCCGACGCAGGTACCTTTGCCAAGGCCAGCGCGCTCGATACCACCCGTCCGGCCAAGGTGGCGGACACGATGGCCTTCATGTTCGAGACGCCGGCGATCATCAAGCCGACGCAATTCGCGCTCGACAGCGCGCAATTGCAAAGCGATTACTTCAAGTGCTGGCAGGATTTGCCGAGGACATTCGATCCGAGCACGCTTTAAGAGCCCATATCGGTAGGCTCATTGAAAAGAGAGAAGGCAGGAAGCTGGCGGTCAGGCGGTTTGAGCCACACTGCGCTAGATTGCCCGCCTGAACCAGCCTCGGTTAACCGCGGATCATTGACGTGATTGATTCCTGACCCGCGCCTGACGCGCAAAAAACTGACCGGCAACCGAATCCATGCGATGCCGGTAGTGTAAGTACCCGACCAAAATAAATTGTGAATGTCTGCGGCCCCGATGGGCGCGTGGC
>JAYUWF010000382.1:0-9890 GCA_043753685.1 Herminiimonas sp. | reverse complement strand
TTCCCGATCTTCGCCGGCCTGACCCACTTCGCCAATCCGGCGCTGGAAAAAGCCCTCGTGACGTCGCCAGTCGTGGTCACCGCAGATCCGGCCAAGTGCCAGTTCCTGTTCAACCCGACCGGTACCAAGAAGTTCACTTCGTCGTGCGACATCGCCCGTACCGTCCTGTCCAACGCATCGGTGGCTTACACCAGCGAGCCTGGTCCTGTCGATTCACTGGCATCGATCAAGATCGGCGACAAGGTCATCACGGGTTACGACGCGGCCGGACTGTCGAAAGACGACCTGGCAGCCAAGGACAAGGCTTTCAAGAAGGATCTGGGCGACGCCATCAAGACGGCCGGCTATCCGACTAAGGCCGATCCAGAGCAGATCAACAAACCGATGGTGCTCCTGCTGCTGTTTATCCTGGTGCTGTACGTGACCATGGTCTACGGCCCGATCGCGGCAATGCTGGTCGAAATGTTCCCGACCCGGATCCGCTACACTTCGATGTCGCTGCCTTATCACATCGGTAACGGCTGGTTCGGCGGCCTGCTGCCGACGACTGCCTTTGCACTGGTGGCGTACAAGGGCGACATTTATTACGGCCTCTGGTACCCGATCATCATCGCCCTCATCACATTCGTGATCGGCATGCTGTTCGTGAAAGAGACCAAGGACAACGACATCTACGCCGCGGATTTCCACGCCTGATCTCGAACGGTCGACCAAGGCGCTGGCGCTGCATGCGCCAGCGCTCGAGTCGGACAACACCAGGCCGCCAGGCATGTCGCTGGCGGCTTTTTCACGTCTGCGCCACGGATGTCCGACCAATGGCCGACGGATATCCGACGTCTGGCGAAGCATCTGATCAGCGGTGTCGACCGGTATTTTTTCCGATTCATGGAAATACCGGCTCGCAACGCTGTCCAAACAACACTAAATTTGGTATTGTCGATGAGCTAACAATTTGTAGTTCGTCGGTCTGCCTCTCGACCATCTCCTTCCTTTTTTACGACGAATACATGCACTCATTTCCCCGCATCGGTACTCCACTGTCGGCTGGCGCGATCCGCGTCATGCTGCTCGGCTCCGGCGAGCTCGGCAAGGAAGTCATCATTTCCCTGCAGCGTCTGGGCGTCGAAGTCATCGCCGTCGATCGCTATCCGAACGCGCCGGGCCACCAGGTGGCGCATCGCGCCCACGTGATCGACATGACCGACGGCGTTGCCCTGGCCGCCCTGATCGAGCAGGAACGGCCACATCTGGTGGTGCCGGAGATCGAAGCGATCGCCACCGAAACCCTGATGGCGCTTGAAAAGGCCGGCCGCGTTACCGTGATTCCGACCGCGCGCGCCGCCTGGCTGACCATGAACCGCGAAGGCATCCGCCGCCTGGCAGCCGAAGAGCTGGGCCTGGCGACCTCGCCTTACCGCTTTGCCAACAGCATGGCCGAGCTGCAGGCAGCCTGCGCCGAGATCGGTTTTCCGTGTGTGGTCAAACCGGTCATGTCGTCATCCGGCAAGGGCCAGTCCAGGCTCGACAGCGCCGACGACGTTGCTGCCGCCTGGGACTACGCCGCCGCTGGCGCCCGTGCCAATGCCGGGCGCGTGATCGTCGAAGGCTTCATCGATTTCGAGTATGAGATCACGCAGCTGACGGTGCGCGCACTCGACGCCAGCGGTCAGCCGGAAACGCATTTTTGCGAACCGATCGGGCACGTGCAGGTACGTGGCGATTACATCGAATCCTGGCAGCCCTGCGCCATGGCGCCGCAGGCCCTGGCGCGCTCGCGCGACATCGCAAAAAAGGTCACCGACAACCTTGGTGGGCTGGGCCTGTTCGGCGTCGAACTGTTCGTGCGCGGCGACATGGTCTGGTTTTCCGAAGTCAGTCCGCGTCCGCACGACACCGGCATGGTCACCATGGCCAGCCAGGTGCAGAGCGAATTCGAACTGCACGCCAAGGCGATCCTCGGCCTGCCGGTCGACGTCAGCCTGCGTCGTCCGGGCGCCTCCGCCGTCATCTATGGCCAGCACGACGCCAAGGCAATCGGCTTCGAAGGCGTGGCCGATGCCTTGCGGGTGCCAGGCTCGGACCTCCGCCTGTTCGGCAAGCCGGAGTCGTTTGCCCGACGCCGCATGGGCGTTGCCCTGGCGGTTGCCAGCGATGTCGAGACGGCACGCGCGCGGGCCAAGGAATCGGCGTCACGGGTACGTCCGGTCCTTCACGATGGCAAAGCCGGCAACGGTGACGCCGATGCCTGACCGTCCACGGCCGCCCGAATGAAATTTCCGTCGCTGCGCAGCCGGGACCTGGATGCGGGAAACCCGATTTTCCGGGTCGTGACATTGTTCCTGTATACCACCCTGCTGTTGCACCTCGCGCTGGTGTTTTTCCGATCGCATCAACGGTTACCGGTGATCAGTCTGATCGCACTGTGCGTGCTGCTGGCCCTGCTGTGTTTGGCAGTGATCCGTTTCGGTTGGCCCGGTCTGGTCAAGCCCACCCCGCCTCTTGTGCTGGCCGAATTGACGGTGACCTTGCTGGTGGTCGTGGCCTTCGCCGTGCAGAACGCCCTGCAGGCGCGCCCGCTGCCGTGGCTGATCGGCCTGGCGGGGGTATTTCCACTGATGCTGCGCGGCCGTGTCGCTTTGCCCGTCGTCCTGCTGATCGCCGCCATCGGTTTCGTCCTCAATGCCGGTGTCGGCACCCTGCTGGACCATTCGCTGCCGCAATTGCTCACCACCGTCTTCGTCGGCCTGCTGTCGATCCTGCTCTCGCGTGCCCTGCGCGACAATGCGGTAGCCATTGCCGCGGCAAATAAAACGAATCGCCGCTTCGATGCCATCGCGCGCGCCACGCGCCATGTGTTCATGATCACCGACGGCAATTTCAAGCTCAAGTATGCCAATCCGGCGTTGCAGTACGTGATCGGCTACACGCCGGAAGAAATGGCGGCGCTGGCCATCGATCCGGTGGTGCATCCGGACGACCTGACGCGCTACCGGCGCAAGCTGGCGGTGTTGCGCGCCACCCCGGGCGGCGGAATGTTTTCCCGGCACCGTGCGCAGCATCGCAACGGCCAGTGGGTGTGGCTGGAGATGCGCGGCTATAACCTGCTCGACGATGTGGACTTCAACGGCCTGGTCTTCAGCGTCGAGGATGTCTCGGCGCGCAAGGATGTCGAACAGAAGCTGGTGGAAGAACATGCCCTGCTGCGCGCGGTGCTGGATGTGAATCCGTCGATGATCTACGCCAAGGACAACGATGGCCGCTTCACCATCAGCAACCTGAGTTTCCAGCAGCGCTTCGGTTACAGCTCGGAAGAAGAAATCCGCGGCAAGACATCGTACGACCTGTTTTCTGCATTCGCCGTCAACGGCCGCCAGCGCGACGCTTTCCAGATGGCCGATCAATTGCATCAGCAGGATCTGGAAGTCGTTGCTTCCGGTACCGAGCTGGTGGACCAGGAAATCCACGGCCTGTGGGGCAGCGATGCGCAACGCTGGTTTTCCACCAACAAGTTTCCGTTGCGCGACGATCGCGGCACCGTCATCGGCGTGCTCGGCATCGCGCGTGACATCACCGAGCGCAAGGAATATGAAATCCGCCTGGAACATCAGGCCCTGCACGATGCCCTGACGGGATTGCCGAACCGGCGCTACCTGTCGCGCCTGCTGGGCGACGCCATCGCGGCGATCCGCACGACGCCGGCGAAGTACGTGCTGCTGTTCTGCGACCTGGATTTTTTCAAGAGCGTCAACGACACGCATGGCCACGATTTCGGCGACAAGTGTTTGCTCGAACTGACACGCCGGATCACTGCCGCGGTGCCGCCGCCGGACTTCGTGGCGCGCTTCGGTGGCGACGAGTTCGTCATCCTGAGCAGCGTCAGCGTGCTCGATGCGATCGACAAGGCCAATGCGTTGCTGGAAGTGCTGTCGGCGCCGCTGGTGATCGACACGGTGGTGGTCAAGCTGCCGGTCAGCATCGGCATCGCCATGCTGCACGCCGATCACAAGACGCCGTCGGACGTGATTCGCGACGCCGACGCGGCCATGTACCAGGCCAAGGAACGCGGCCGCAACCGGGTCGAGATCTTCGACGCCTCGCTGCAGAACAGCGCCACCAAGCGGGCGCAGATGGATGTGGCCCTGCGCTTCGCCCAGGAACGCAACGAACTGGCCATTGCGTATCAGCCGAAAGTATCGCTGCGGGATGGCCGAGTGACCGGTTTCGAACTGCTGTTGCGCTGGAACAGTCCGCAATACGGCAATATCTCCCCGACCGAATTCATCCCGATTGCCGAAGCATCGGGGCTGGTCAGTCCGATCGGGTTATGGGCGCTGGCGCAGGCCTGCAAGCAATTGAAAATCTGGCAAGGCGAGTATCCGCTGCATGCGGACCTGACGATTGCAGTCAACGTCTCGATGCGGCAGTTGCTGCATGCGTCATTCATATCGGAAGTCGTCAACATCCTGGAACGCACGGGGATCGCACCGCAATCGATCGAGCTGGAAATCACTGAAACCTCGGCCATGGCCAGTCCGCTGCAGACCATCGAGAATCTGACGCTCCTGAAACGGCGCGGCTTCCGGCTGGCGCTCGACGATTTCGGCACCGGGTACTCGTCGCTGGCCTATCTGCAGAAGTTGCCGATCGACGTACTCAAGATCGACCAGGCGTTCATCCACGGCCTGGGCACGAAGGATGGGGATGACGAGATCGTGCGCCTGATCCTGGCGCTGGCGCAGACGCTCCATCTGGACACCGTGGCCGAAGGCGTGGAAAGCGCCGCGCATGTCGAGGAACTGCTGCGCATGGGCTGCTTCACGGCGCAGGGCTTTTATTTCTCGCCACCGGTGGCAGCCTTCGAAGCCGGCCGCATGCTGATGCCGGCACAACTGTTCCAGGTCGCCTGAGCCAATAAAAAAAAACGCCGCAGCGCAAGCCCGAAGGCTCACGATGCGAGGTCGTTTCTACTCCCGGTAATAAGATCCCGCTAATCCGAGCGCACCAGCGTCAGCGTACCCAACCGATTGCGATCGACATCGGCGCGCCGTGTCTGCATCGGCACCGTTTCGCCCTGCCCCCAGCGCTGTGCAAAGTCCGCATAGTGGCTGGACAAGCGGTTGCCGGACTGGCCGCTGGCCTGGATGAAGCGCGAATTTTCCAGGTTCGACAGGTCGTACAGCGCGCGCAGGCCGGGACCATGACGGCTGGCGAACGGCGCCAGATCGTCACGCAGCGAGTAACGTCCGACATTGACCGTGTAGGTGTCGCCCGGCACCGGTTGCATCAGGTCGAACACCGGCGCCAGCAACGGCACCCGGTCGAACGGCCGATGTTCCATGCGCGTGATGTGCGCCGTGCCCCAGCGCCAGCTTGCCAGGTCCTTGCCGTAGGAGCGTTCCAGGCCGTCGAGCGTGCTCTCGAGCGTCGTCGTCAGCAATGCGGCGCAATCGGCGGCTGCCGGTGCGCCATGCTCTGCCGGCGCGATGCACCAGCGGCTTTGCCCGCCGACGTTGCGCAGTACATTGAGCAGCAGCGGCTGGGCGGTGCGCTGATCCCAGTAGTCGCGCATCAAATCCACGCCCAGTGGCGCGGCCAGCATGCGGCGCGACAGTTCGCGCATCCAGGCATTGAAGATCAGCGGCTCCGGCCGCTCGACATCCATGCTGCCGTTCCAGCTGCCCAGGCGGCGCAATGCCTCGGCCGCGCGCGGCGAGGCAGCCTTGGTCGGGCGCACCAGCGGCAGCAGTTCGCGCGCCGCCAGCGAGACATGGTCGTACTGGATCGCCGCAAAACTGTCCAGGGTGTGCTTCTCGCCAGCGGCCAGCAATTCGGTGATGCGATCGGCCCGATACGGCAGCGACCATTCGCTGGTCAGGAACGGGCCCTTGCCGGTCTCGACGATCTTGTGATTGGCCGTCACGACCTGGCGCGCCGCGGGGTTGAAGCTCTGCGGCAGTTCCTCGAACGGCACGAAGCCTTGCCAATCGTAGCGGCCGTCCCAGCCCGGTGCCGGGGCCAATCCGTGCAGATCGTTTTCCGGGCCGCGCACCGGCACCCGCCCCGGTGCGACAAACCCGATATTGCCCTCCACGTCGGCGTACACCACGTTCTGCTGCGGCGAACTGAAATCGCGCGCCGCGGCCAGGAACTGATTCCAGTTTTGCGCCAGGCCGAGCCGGAACCCTCCCTGAAAACTCAGGTCGTCCGGCCGCAGCGCAGTCCAGGCGAAGGCGATCACATGCGCCCGGGCGTCGACCGCGGCCCGGTCGACGATCGGCAGCGCGCCGGAAATCACCGGTCCATGGCGCGTGCCGCGCACCAGCAGGGTGACGTCGGCCTGGCCCTTGACCTTGATGAGTTCGGTACGGGTGGTGAATTCGGCCCAGCCGTCGGCGGTCTGGTACTGGCGCGGATCGATGGGATTGATGCGCTCGATGTACAGATCCTGCACGTCCGGCGCGGTATTGGTGAAGCCCCATGCGATCTTGTCGTTTCGGCCCAGGACGATGCCCGGTATGCCCGGGATCGAGGCGCCGATGACGTTCATGCCCGGCGCCGACAGATACGCCAGGTACCACAGCGCCGGCGCCGTCATGCCAAGATGCGGATCGTTGGCCAGCAGCGGTTTGCCGCTCTGGGTGCGCGCGCCGCCGAGCACCCAGTTGTTGGAACCCATGCCCTCGACCTGGGACGGTGGCGCGATCGCCGAGACAGCCGCCAATTGCGCGGTGGTGCCGGCCAGCTGACGATACCACCTGGTGTAATCCTGAGTGGTCAGCACCGCATCGCCCGGATACGGCGGCAGCACCTCGTTGATCTGCTGCAGCGACAGACGTTGCGACAACCGCATGCGCATCAATTCCTGCGACCAGTTGGCGCCCAGGTCCCAGGCCATCATGGTTTGCCAGGCCAGCGAGTCGGCCGGTTCCCAGGCTTCCGGCGGTGGTGCGCCGGTGATCACGAATTCCGGCGGCAGCGGACCGGTGCGCACCCGCAGATAGGCATTGATGCCGTCGGCGTAGGCTTGCAGCGCCGCGCGCGCATCGGCCGCCAGGTTCGGCAGGATCGCCTCGGCATTGCGGCGCACGCCGAGCGTACGCAGGAAGCGGTCGGTGTCGAGCGCATTCGGCCCGAGGATTTCGGCCATGCGGCCAGCGGCGATCCGGCGATGCAGCTCCAGTTGCCACAGGCGGTCCTGGGCATGCGCAAACCCGAGCGCAAAATACGCATCGTCGGGCGATCCGGCATAGATGTGCGCCACCGCATTGGCGTCGCGCACGATGTCGATGCTGCTGGCGGGCGCGCCTGGCGACCTGCCGTCGGCGGCGATGGCGCTGCCGGCCATCGAAGCGGCGACCGGCGCGGGCCGTCCGAGCAACAGCCTGCCCTCGATCTGCGGCGTGCTGGCACTTCGGTACCACAGGAAGGTCGCGCTGCCGAGCAGCAGCATCACCACGCAGGTCACGCCGAAGGCGGCCAGAAGCTTTCTGAAAAATGCCTTCATTGCGGGCACCCGCGCTTTTGCGTCGCATGCCATGCCGTCGCGCCAGCGAGAGTTCGCTGCCGCAGCGGGATAAATCGTCTATAGTCTTGCCATTCCATTTACTTTTTTCCTATTCATGAAATTCGATGTTGCCATTGTCGGCAGCGGGCTGGCCGGATTGTCAGTCGCTCTGCATCTCGCCCGCAGCCGCAAGGTGGTGGTCATTTCAAAACGTGCGTTGCTCGACGGTGCCAGCAACTGGGCGCAGGGCGGCATTGCCGCCGTCCTCGACTCCGGCGACAGCCATGCCGAACACATCGCCGACACGCTGGTGGCCGGCGGCGGCCTGTGCGATGAAGCGGCGACCCGCTTCATCGTCGAACATGGCCGCGAAGCGATCGACTGGCTGATCGCCCAAGGGGTACCGTTTACAAAGGACGACAGCGCCGAACTCGGCTTTCACTTGACGCGCGAAGGCGGCCACAGCCAGCGTCGCATCATCCATGCGGCCGACGCCACCGGCCATGCGGTACAGGTGACGCTGGAACAGGAAGTGCGCAGTCATCCGAACATCACCCTGCTGGAAAATCACTACGCAATCGACGTCATCACTTCCAGCAAGCTGGGCGCCAAGTCGATGACACCGCGCTGTCTCGGCCTGTACGTACAGGATGTCGCGACCGGCAAGGTGATCACCATCGCGGCCGATCACACGGTGCTGGCCACTGGTGGCGCCGGAAAAGTCTACTTGTATACGACCAATCCGGATACGGCCACCGGTGACGGCATTGCGATGGCGTGGCGCGCAGGGTGCCGGGTATCGAACATGGAGTTCATCCAGTTTCATCCCACCTGCTTATACCATCCCTACGCGAAATCGTTCCTGATAACGGAAGCGGTTCGTGGCGAAGGCGGCGTGCTGAAGTTACCCGAGTCTGCGGGCGCGCAAGCCGGAATGCGTTTCATGCCGTCGCACGACGAGCGCGCCGAGCTGGCGCCGCGCGACGTGGTGGCGCGTGCCATCGACGCCGAAATGAAAAAGCGCGGCCTCGATTATGTCGATCTCGACATCAGTCACAAGACACCCGAATTCCTGGCGGAGCATTTCCCGACCATCCTGGCGCGCTGCCGCGAGTTCGGCATCGACATCACGAAGCAACCGATACCGGTGGTCCCGGCGGCGCACTACACATGCGGTGGCATCGTCACCGACCTGTCGGGCCGCACCGACGTGCAGGGCCTGTATGCGGTGGGCGAAACCGCCTGTACCGGTCTGCATGGCGCCAACCGGCTGGCCAGCAATTCACTGCTCGAATGCCTGGTGCTGGGCCGCTCGGCGGCGCACTACATCGAGCAGCAACCGAAACAGAAAGGCACGCCGCTGCCGACCTGGGATGAAAGCCGCGTCACCGACGCCGACGAAGAAGTCGTCATCGCCAACAACTGGGACGAGCTGCGCCGCTTCATGTGGAATTACGTCGGCATCGTGCGCACCACCAAGCGGCTGGAACGGGCACAGCACCGGATCCGCTTGCTGAAGGAAGAAATCGACGAGTACTACGCCAACTTCCGCATCACGCGCGATCTGCTCGAGTTGCGCAACCTGGTGGAGGTCGCCTCCCTGATCGTCGACAGCGCGCTCTCACGCCGCGAGAGCCGCGGCCTGCATTTCAGCCGCGATTATCCGGACACGCTGCCCAAGGCGCTGCCGAGCGTTCTTTCGCCGACCAAGCGTTAGGCCGTATCCGTCAGCCGATGATTCGCAGCGAATAATCGGTCGCCCGCACATCCTTGGTCAGGCTGCCGATCGAGATCCGGTCGACGCCGGTTTCGGCAATCGCCCGCACCGTGTCCAGATTGACACCGCCCGAGGCTTCCAGCAGGGCCCGCCCGCGGTTCTGCGCCACCGCCTCGCGCATCGTCTGCAAACTGAAATTATCCAGCAGGAGCGATACCGCGCCGGCCGCCAGCGCCGCCTCCATCTGCTGCAGGCTCTCGACTTCGATCTGGATCGGTACGCCGGCGTCGAGCGCCTGCGCCGCCGCCATCGCCTGCGGTATGCCGCCGGCTGCCGCGATGTGGTTTTCCTTGATCAGGATGCCGTCGTACAGCGCCAGCCGCTGATTCTGTCCACCTCCGACGCGCACCGCATATTTTTGCGCAAGCCGCAAACCCGGCAGGGTCTTGCGCGTGTCAAGGATCACGGCCCGGGTGCCCTCGATCACATCGACGTAGCGCCGCGTGGCGCTGGCCACACCCGATAGCAGTTGCAGAAAATTCAGCGCGCCGCGCTCGGCCGTCAACAATGCGCGCGCCGGCGCCGTGATCATGCAGACGATGCTGTCGGCCTGCATGCGCGCGCCTTCGGCATACCGCCAGTCGATGCGAATGCTCGGGTCGAGCGCCT
>JAYUWF010000381.1:0-9953 GCA_043753685.1 Herminiimonas sp. | reverse complement strand
GGACGTCACCATGGTCGTGGTACGCAATAACAATCCTCTCAAATTCCTGCCGGACGGCGCCACGGTCCTGACCCAGATGCTGCGCAAGCGCATGCCGGGTTTCATGGGACCGGTCGACGCCATGCACGATGCCTTCGACGACCTGCACGCGCATCAGCTGGGACTGTTGGCGGGCATGCAGGCCAGCATGCGGGACGTTCATCGCCAGCTCGATCCGGCCGCGATCGCGGCGGACGGCACGGGGAGTTCACGCATGGAGCGCCTGTTCCCGGTCAACCGCAAGGCAGCGCT
Organism: Herminiimonas sp.; assembly: GCA_043753685.1. Lineage (GTDB taxonomy): Bacteria > Pseudomonadota > Gammaproteobacteria > Burkholderiales > Burkholderiaceae_D > JANXSS01. The sequence goes on along the minus strand of JAYUWF010000381.1, from coordinate 9,662 downwards.
GTGGGACCGTTATTGCAACCTGCACCAGCAGCTTGCCGCCGCGCCGTTGTCGGCCGCGCAGATCTTGTCGGGCAAAGCCTTCCTGAGTGCATATGAAAAGGCCAGCGACGACTATCTGGACGAGGCCAGCAATGCCCGCTGATCGCGCCGACGCGCCCGTGCTGGCGCTAAGCGTGGCACAGGCCTGCGAACTCGGCGACCGCGCCAGCAACCAGGATTTTTTCGGCAGCGCGCAACAGGACGATCTGGCCTGCTTCGTGGTCTCTGACGGTGTCGGTGGCCAGCAGGGTGGCGAGATCGCTTCGCGCATCGTGGTCGAGGCGATCCTGTCGCGCTTCAAGCAAGAGTCGCTGTTCGGCGAACGAGCATTGCGCTCCTATCTCGACTTCGCGGTCAGCGAGGTTGCACTGCGCAAGACGCAGGACCATCTGCTCAAGGACATGAGCGCGACCGTCGCCACGGTGCTGCTGGATTGCCAGAACCGGATCGCACAGTTCGCGCATCTGGGCGATACCCGGATTTACCAGTTCCGTCGCAAGAAGCTCATCCTGACGACCAAGGATCACAGCCTGGTGCAGCAGTTCATCGACGCCGGTTATTGCGCGCCCGACCAATTGCGCGTGCATGCCCTGCGCAGCACCCTGTTCGCCGCCGTCGGCATCGAGAGCGAGACGCCGATCGAATCGATCGATTCGCCGGTCGCGCTCGAGGACGGCGACGCGCTGTTGATCTGTACCGACGGTCTGTGGGAATGGATCGACGAAGCGGCAATGGAAGCGGCGCTGCTGCAGGCTGCCGATGTCCAGGACTGGCTCGACCGGATGCGTGCAACCGCCACTGCCGGCAGCCGCGCGTCGAACAAGCAGCGCGACAATTCGACCGCCCTGGCCATCTGGCTCGGCACCCCCGATCAATACGACCACCGACAGAGCCCATCGTGAGCACATCCATCACCGAAGCCGGTACCGAACTCGAGGGCACCGTGGCGGGCTCTGAAAACTGTTTGCCGATCGGTACTCGCGTGGCCGAATTCGAAATCACCGGCATCATCGGCGAAGGTGGCTTCGGCATCGTCTACCTGGCGCGCGACCACTCTCTGCACCGCACGGTCGCATTGAAGGAATACATGCCAGGCGTGATGGCCGGACGCGGCAGCGACCAGAGCGTGGTGGTGCGTTCGAAACGGCACCAGGAAGCGTTCGACACAGGCTTGCACAGCTTCATCAACGAAGCGCGCCTGCTGGCGCAGTTCGATCATCCGGCACTGATCAAGATCCATCGCTTCTGGGAGCAAAACAATACCGGTTACATGGCGATGCGTTTCTACGAGGGCCAGACCTTGAAACGCATCCTGCAGGACAATCCCTCGTTCGTCACCGAAGCATGGCTGAAAGTGATGCTGCAATCGATCCTGGAAGCGCTGGAAGCGCTGTACAAGGTGCAGATCCTGCATCGGGACATTTCTCCCGAAAACATCATGATCCAGAATAACGGCGAAGCGGTCCTGCTCGACTTCGGCGCGGCGCGCCAGATCATCAGCGACATGACGCAGTCCCTGACCGTGATCCTCAAACCGGGCTACGCGCCGATCGAGCAATACGCGGACGACCCGTCCATGCTGCAGGGCCCATGGACCGACCTGTATTCGCTGGCGGCAGTGATGTATGTGGCGATCACCGGCAAGAGTCCGCCGTCGTCGGTGGCGCGCATGATCAAGGATCCGATGGAAGCGCTGGCAAGAGGTCGCCATCCGGGCTACAGCGCGGCGTTTCTGACGGCGATCGACCAGGCGCTGTCGGTGCGGCCGGAACACCGTCCGCAATCGATTGCGGCGTTTCGCGCATTGTTGGGCATCGAAGATCTGGCGGCGCTGCCGAAAGCTGCACGGCAGGCCTCACGCATCGAACCGGCCAGCGAGAAAAAAGCGACCGCCAGGCCTGCAGCGCGGCCCGTTGCGGCGCGCGACATCTCCGCCCCGCCCCGACCGGTTCCAGCGCCCGCGATGACGTCGGAAAGCCTCGATCCGGAGACCCAGATGATGACCCAGATGATGACCCAGCCGATGACGGCGGCGGTAATGGATGCCGCCAGCGTCAAGGCGCCGGTCGTACCATCGGGCACTCGCACGCGGCGTTCGAGCGGCAGTGCGCCGGCAGCCGCCGGTGCTGCTACCGCACGGGTCGGTTCGGGTGGGCCGGCCAACATCGCCGCTGCCGCCGGCAAGCGGCGCCTGCTGGTGCTGGCCGTGGCCGGGGTACTGTTGATCGGTGTCTTGGCCGGGGTTCGCAGCATGCGCAAACCCGGCCCTGGCGATGCTGCAACCGCCGCCGCGGTCAAGACTGCACCGGCGCCGGGCCCGGGTACCGAGCAGGTGGTGGACGAAGAAACGCTGGCCTGGGAATCCTTGAATCAGCAGCCCGCTGTCACGGCGGATCAGGTGACCGGTTTCATCGCCCGCTTTCCCAACGGTCGCCTGATCGATCAGGCCCGCGCCCGGCTCGACGCCGTCAATCGGGACGCTCCCGCGACGGCCTTGACGGCATCCGCTGCGTCAGCTGCGGCGCCGGCGACAAACCGCGCAGCAAACAATACCGGTGTTTCCGGTTCCGCTGGTGTCGCCGGCGCCACCGCCACCGCACCGGCCAGCGGCGCCGAGACCGCTACCGCCACCACCGTGGTGGCGCCCGAAGCTGCCACCGGTACCCTCTCGCTGTCGATCAAGCCCTGGGGCACTGTCACGGTCGACGGCATCGGCAAGGGTGTGAGTCCGCCCCTGAAGCGCCTGGTGCTGGCCGAGGGCAAGCATCAGGTCAAGGTCGTCAATCCGAATTTTCCGGAGCGGGTCGTCGAGATCGAGGTGAGCAAGAAGAAAGCAGCGACGCTGGCGGTCGATTTCGGCCAGTGACCGCGCAAGGCCAGCTCAGACCGGACACCGGAAGCCCGAAGCCGCTACAGGATGGATTCCGAAACGATCTTCCATTGGGCGCCTTCATGGGCCCAGTACTGTCGCTTGCGGGTGCGGTTGAGGAGCACCCGATTCTTGCCGGCGGCGACTTCCTGGGTGAAGGTAATGACCAGCATCTCTTCCTTGCCGGGATAGACGAATGACGTCACGTCGCGCAGCTTCATGGTCGCGCCGGGAGACGTGCCGACGACCTCCTTTTGCTTGCCCAGCCACGCCGCCAGGTCCTCACCGCGGTCCGACTTGAACTTGAGCGAATAATGGGCGCCGATCCGGTTCGGATTGGCTGTCTCGGTATCGGCGCGCCAGGAGTCGAGCATCCGCATGGCGAGGTTGCGTTCGATCGTCCATTTTTCCTTGCTGACGAATTCGATCCGGTCGCTGATGACGACGGGCGTCTTGCCGATTTCGATCGACGCCAGGAGCTTGTTCAGATCCGGATTGGTCAGCACCACGCAACCGTCCGAGGACAATGGCGGCCGGCTGAAACTGTCGGAGGGCGTACCGTGCAGCCAGATGCCGGAACCGCTGCGGCCGTTGACGCGGTCCCAGTCGTTCGGATAGTTGATCGGCAAGGCGCCGATGCCATAGAAATCAGGCAGCTTGGCGCCGGCCAGGCGGCTCGTGATGTAGTACACGCCCAGGGGCGTTTTCTGGTCGCCCTCGCGCAGCTTGTTCACGCCCAGCTTGCCCTGGCTGATGTAGTAGTCGGTGATGAATGCCAGGCGCCCCGCGGTGTTCTGGTAGACGTACAAGCGCGAGCGGCGGGCATCGACCAGCAACACGAATTTCTGGTCGTCGCGCAGCTGCAGCACCGCCTTCGGCACCAGGTTCGGATCGGGCCGCTCGTGCAGCGATTTCAGGCGCACCATCGCTTCGTCGCGCAGGTTGGCTAGCGCTTCCGGCGATCCGCCGCTGGCTTCGCCGAACGCCTTGACCTGGTGCGTGTGCATCATCAGCAGGTCGCCGCGCACCAGCTGGCCGAGACGGAAATTCGGATACGCAGCCACCAGGGCGTCGGCCTTGGCCTGCGCCAGGCGCAGCTGATTGGCGCCAAGGTGACGATACACTTCGATGAGTAGCTGTTCCGGATCGGGGCGGCGTACGGTCGGCGCCGCCATGCGCACCGGCGGTCGCGGAGGCGCATGCTGGCGCGCGTTGGCGGCAGCTGCCAGAGCACTGCTGCCCGGCGCCGACAGCAAACTCGTTGCGAGTGTGGCCGCCAGCGTCAGGGTGGTGGTGGATGCAGAGCGCACGGCACGGGCGGTCGTGCCTGCCGCGCGATCGAATCGGAAAAGAACCATCAGCCGCCAGTTCGCTCCTGCTTGATCAGCCATTTGCCGCCGTGCTTGTTCAACACCAGGGTCTTGCGGCTGTCGGCCTGCAACCGGTCGGAGGCGTAGACCTGTCGGAACTTGACGGTGGCGACGTTGCCGTCGACGCTGACCTGCGGCGCATCGACCTTGACACTGATGCGGCCCTTGCCGGCGATGCGCGCGGTGCGCTCATCCGACCATGCCTTGCGCGACAGGCCTTTCGGCGTTTCGAAATCGTTTCCGTAATGACCGAGGTAGCGTTTCATATCCTGTGCGCTCCAGGATTCGGCCCAATCGTGGACTGCCGCCAGGACTTCATTGTTCTCGCCGGCGCCGGCGGCCGGCTTGGCCTCTGACTTCGGTTCCGGCTTTGCCACCTGTTTTGCTTCCGGCTTGGGCTCGACCTTGGCCACGACGACCGGCTTGGGCTCCGGTTTCGCCTCGACCGGCTTGACCTCCGGCTTCGGCTCGACCTTGGCCACGACCACCGGCTTGGGCTCCGGTTTCGCCTCGACCGGCTTGACCTCCGGCTTCGGCTCGACCTTGGCGACCGGTTTCGGTTCAGGCTTGGACTCGACTTTGGCGACCGGCTTGGTTTCGACTTTCGGCTCCGGCTTGGGTGGGTCGACGCGCGCCACCACCACAGGCGCCGGCGCTGGCGCTGGGGCCGGCGTCGCTGCACCCTTGGTCGCACCCGCCTTCGCGGCCATGTCCTTGGCATTGTTTCCGCCCAGCGTACGCAGCAGCGTCAGCTTGGATTTTGCGTTCGCATTGCCGGAATCGAGTTGCAGCGCCTTGTCGTATGCCTGACTTGCCAGTTTTGCATGCACGTCGCCCAGGTTCTCGTAGGCGGTGGCGTAGCTCGGATTGGTGCGGATCGCCATGTCGAGCGCGGCGCGCGCCTTGTCATACTGACCGCTGGCGGCAAACAGCACGGCCAGGTTGTTGTACGGTTCCGGCAGATCCGGATGGTCTTCGGTCAGCTTGGTGAATACCGTGATGGCTTCGGCCGTCTTGCCCTGCTCGGTCAGGACCACACCCTTGACGAAACGCATCTGCATGTCGCGCGGATTCTTTGCCAGGAATGCGTCGATCTTTACCATCGCTTCGCTTGCCTGGCCGGAGCGCATCAACTTGGTGACATCGGCGAATTCGTCGGCCAGCGCGAGGGGGCTCGAGGCCAGCGCCCAGACGCTCGAAACGGCCAGCAGCACCTGCTGAATCCTGCGCAACGGCGGAACGTTTTTACCGAAACTTGGCGTTAGCATTGTCATCATTGGTATGGAAAAAAGGAAAAAGATGCAATGGTACACCGTCCCGGAAGGCCCGGGCGGGTGGCGCGCTGCAGGCTCGCGGTGGAGCCGAGGCCGCTTTTCGAGAAGCTGTAGTAAGCCTCAACTCGCGCATTGCCGTCAAGATCTGCGCGTCGAATTTCGGCAATCCTGAAACAGGTCTGCGCTGGCGCAGGCATCGCTGCGGCAATCTTGCCTGCAGAAACGGATTCCAGGCCGAATTGCATGGCTTTCAGGAATTTGGCACCAGCTGCTACTGACCAGCCAATCGTTCCCGGCAGCACTTGGTCCCTGTTTCCGACTGTACTGACTGTATTGACACCCCTGTTAGCCGAAGAAAGCATTTAGAACGTTGGTTTAGAACGTTGGTTTAGAACGTCGGCCAGGTCGCGGCGGCGGCCAGTTCCCGTCCGGGTACGGCCATGCCGAGCAACTGCGGCAGCGGGGTTTCCTGCTTCGCGCCGCTGATACCGATCGCCTTGGTTTTTCCAGTGGGCGATGCGGTCATCGACGGCGCGGCCGCTGCCGTGACCGGGCCGTTCTGCCAGCCGATCGCGGTGGCGACCGAACAGCCGGCCACCAATGCCACGCCGGCCACCATCGAGACGATCGAACCGAGGCTGCGCCGTGGCGTCGCATGGCGCCGGTTGACCAGCGCAACGTGCGTATCGGCTTCCGCCAGGATGGCAGCCGCCCGTGCGCGCCACTCGGCCGGGTCACCGCCGTTGCGGGTCAGCCGGTCGATCAGCTGCTGCGCCAGCAGGTACGCGGTGGCCGCGTCTTGATCCATCACGACCGGTGTCGCCGGCGCTGCAACGGCCGCTGCTATGGCCACCTCAACGACCGGCGCTTGCTGTGCTGCCAGCCGTGACTCTTCGCCGTTTGCCAGGGCTGCCGCGGCTTGCTGCCGTTGCTGCGCCAACTGCAATTGCGCGCGGCGCGCAGCCGTTGCGCGGGCGATTTCATCGCGCACTGCTTGCGCCGCCTGTAACTGCGCCTCGGCCAGTGTCAAGCCTTCCCGTTCGAGTTCGGCCTTTTCCTGCATCGCCTGCGCCACCAGGCGGTTGGTCTGTTCGCGCTGGGCCGCCAGGCGCTGCTTTTCCTGGACTGCCTTCAATGCCTCGGCTTCGCTTCGGGCGCGCTGCTGCTGTGCCGCTGCCTGCAGCGCTTCGGCCGCCGCCAGTGCCGCGGCGGCGTTGGCGACCCGTGCAGCTTCTTCCTGCGCAGTCCGGGCTGCATCGGCCGCGGCGATCCGATCGAGTTCGGCGTGCTGCGCCAGTTGCAGATTGCGCTGCGCTTCGGCCCGGGTTCGTTCTTCGGCGGCGATGCGATGTTCGGCTTCGCGTGTCTCGCGCTCCTGCATGATGCGGGTGTACTGATTGTTGGCATCGGCGCGCGCCTGGGCGGCGGCACACACGCTCTGCTCGCCGCGCAGTTTCGCCAGTACCGCTGCCAGCGCGTCTTGCTCGGCGCTCACGCGCTGCCGCTCGGCGCGCGTCAGCTGCACGCTCTCGCGGGCACGGTCGAGCGCGGCACGGGCGGCGATGCGTTGCAATTCGGTGCGCTCGGTCAATTCGGCCAAGGCATGGCGGGCGGCGCTGGCGGCGGCTTCCTGCGCTGCGCGCAGATCGTGTTCGGCCTGTTCCTGGGCGCGCACGGTCGCCAGTTGCTGCTCTTCCAGTGCCAGGCGGGCTTCGGCATGGCGCTCGATGTTCTGTTCGCTGGCCAGGCGTTCCTGCGCAGCCTGCAGGCTGCGGGCAGCCGCGTCGGCGTTGGCGCGCTCCAGCGCCAGCTGCGCCTGCACCGCCAACAAGGTCTGCTGCTCGGCATCGGCCCGCGTCTGTTCGAGTTGCGCCAGCGCCTGCGCATCCCGGGCCCGCACGAGTGCGGCATCGGCGCGCTGCTGGCGCAACGCGGTCTCCTGCTCGGTCATCTCGAGCGCAGCCTGGAGCGCCGCGGCTTCGGCTTCGGCGGCCTGTTGCGCGCGTTGGTCGGCGGCGTCGCGCGATTGCAGCAGTTCGGCCTGCCGGCGCTCGGCGTTGGCACGGGCAGCGGCACTTTCCTGTGCCATGGTTTCGGCGACGATGCGCTCGCGCAGCGACTGCACTGCCTGGGCTTCCATTGCAGCGTGTTCACGTTCGGCCAGCGCCAGTTGTGCCGCGTGGCGGGCTTTCAAGGCGGCGGTGTCGGCCGCGCAGCGTTGCAATTCGGCGTGTTCCGCCAGCGCCGCCAATGCTTCCTGTTCCGCCAGACCGCGTGCATGCGCCATGCGGGCAGCGGCTTCCTCCTGGGCGATGCGCTCGACTGCCAGTGCAGCCGCACGTTGTTCTTCCTCGACCCGGATGCGAGCGGCTTCGGCTGCCTGCCGGTCGGCGGCGGCGCGCAATTCAGCTTGCTCGAGCGCCTGTTTTTCCAGGACCACTCGGGCGCGGGCCTGTGCGTCGGCATGCTGCTCGGCTTCGGCACGCGCCATCGCAGCCGATTGCAGCTTGCGCTCGGCCTGCACGCGGCTTTCGCACACCAGGCGGATCCGTTCCTCGGCATCGCAACGGGCGCGGGCGGCGCTGCCGGCCAGCGTTTCGCTGTGCTCGCGACGCAGGGCTGCATCCTGCAGTTCCAGCTCGGCCTGCATCCGGATCTCCAGCGCTGCGATGGCACGCTGCTCGGCGGCGGCACGGTCAACCGTGGCGGCTTGGCTGACGGTTTCCTCGAGTACTTCTGCGGTTGATTCTGCGGCCAACCCAGCCCCGGTTTCGTTGATTGCTTGCTCGGCCGATTGCGTACCGGTTTGGCTGACGCTGGCCGCGACAGGCTGTGCGACGCCGGCGGCTGCCGCACTCGCTGGTGTTGCAGGTTTGATCACCTGTGCGCTGCGATTGATCCGCGTCGCATCGAGCACCCGTTGCACGGCGTCCTGACGTCGCGCCCTTTGTTCAGCCTGGATGCGCTCGGCAGCCATCGTGGCCGGTGTGGCGCCGCCGTCGTCGCGCGCCACCAGTTGGTCGATGTCCTTGTGGGCCGCATCGCTGCGGGCCTGGCTATCGCTGAAGGCCTGGCGGTCGCGTTGCAGCTGGGAATGGCTGTCGGCGATTGCCTGCTCGCTTTCGCGGGACTGGCGGCGTGCGGTTTCGGCGGCCTGTGCATCGTTGCTGCGCTGGTCGTCGGCGATCACCCGGGCGCGGGCTTCGGCGCGGGCGCGGCTTTCCGCGGCCAGCGTCGCCTTGGCTTCTGCTTCGACCCGATTGATGGCGGCGCGGATCGATTTCAGATCGAGGTTGATGCGGGCGCCGCCATGCTCGAGACCGGACCCGAGCGTCCGCTCGTCGAGGCAATCATCGTCGGCCGCGCCGCGCGCTGCACCCCAATGCTCGGCGTGGTCGGCTTGGTCGGAGGAATGATGGATCGGCATGCTGGCTCCCGTGGAATCGGTCGGTGCGCGGGCCCGGTACCGGGACGGTTCGGGCGGACGGCACTTGGTTGATCCGATTATCGGCGGGGCCGCTCGGCGGCAAGCGCCGGAGAAGACGGCAAAAGTGGCGCCAACTCCGGCTTTTGCCGGCTGCGGAACTGCGCGGTGTTGCTGTTGGCGCAGGTTTTAACTGTTACGAAACTGCCAAGAGATCGCTGGTTGAACCAGTTACTTATTGCAGTTGCTTATTGCAGTTGCTTAGTGCAACGCCGGCAACGCCGGCAACGCCATGACCGCCTCCGACATGGTCCATGCGTCCAGGATCGCGTCATCCAGGGTTGCGGCGGCGCCCGCGGCTGCCGGGGCCGGCAGCTTCTGCAGCAATGCGGCCACGCGCTCGGCGGCCGCCGGATCGCCGACGGGCAGCGCCGCGGTGGCGCTCAGCACCTGCACCAGCAACCCCTGCTGGGCCCGGCGCAGCGCTTGCAAGGCATGCCCGCGCAGGGCCAGCTGCGCCGGCGCCGCCGTCGCGCGCATCAAGGTCTTTTCCAGCACATCGATGCCGGCCCGGCGCCGCACCTCGACGCCCAGTTCCAGCAGGGTCGGCAGGCTCATGCCGGCCGGACGCCTGACCGCCAGTGCCGCGAACAGGAAATCGGCCACGGCTTCGATCGCATCGACCC
>JAYUWF010000380.1:0-9964 GCA_043753685.1 Herminiimonas sp. | reverse complement strand
AAACCTGTCGAACGGGCCATCAAGCTGTCCCACGAAAAATACTGTTCCGCCTCGATCATGCTCGAAAAAACGGCGGCGATCACCCATTCGTTCGAGATCGTCGAGGACGGCCCCGCCGACGCCGCCTGAGCCACATCGGGCGGTGGCATTGCGCTCATGGCGTAGCGGTCTGACGAACACCCGGCACCCGCCCGGCGCGGCCCCACCTTAGCCGCTGGCACACGCCTCACCCCGTCTATATGTAATAGGCCAGCGTGGTCATGCTCTTGGCCATGGCGCGCATCGCCAGTTTCAACGGCGCCGGTAGCACGCCGGCGCCGAGCGCCTGCGCATGCTGGCCGTGCGCCGCTTCATCCTGGCGCATCTGCTCGACGATCGCCCGCGACTTCAGGTCCTGTTGTGGCAAATGCTCCAGGTGACTGGCCAAGTGCGCCTCGACCTGGCGCTCGGTCTCGACCACGAAACCGAGGCTGGTGGCGTCGCCCAACCGGCCGGCCAGCGTCCCCAGCCCGTAGGAGGCGGCAAACCAGACCGGATTCAGCAGGCTTGGCCGCGACCCCAGTTCGCGCAAACGCTGGGTGGTCCAGCCAAGATGATCCTGCTCTTCCTGGGCGGCCACATTGAACTGCCGGGCAATTTCCGGATCCTGCGCGCGGTGCGATTGCGATTGGTACAAGGCCTGTGCACAGACTTCCCCGACCTGATTGACCCGCATCAACGCGGAACTGTGGCGACGCTCGGCCTCGGATAGCGCTGCCTCGGGCAGGAGCCCAGCCGGACTCGGCCTCGTCGATGCTGCAATACCGGCAACCACGCGCAGTGCCTTGTCGAACTCGATGATTGCGGAGTGGATGCTGAACATGGAGCGCCTGTCAGGAAAAATTCGGGAACGCGCCATTCTAACCACGATTTTTCTTCCGCGCTGCAGCGAGCTTCCCGGCCGGCTGTCGACAGAAAAGTTTCTTCATGTAAATGTATTTGTGAAGTTAATTTACATTCTTGACGGAAATGTCGCACTTAAGCTACATGTTGCATTTTATTTACTTAGCAACCGGAAAATTACTTTGCGCTTCGTCAGCTTTTTTGATGAAATCTGGTTAGTCCGATCGAGCAATGGGTCGGAGTAAGCAGATTGGGGCGTGCCAGTTACGCCTTCCAAACCAAAAGATTGGCCTGAATGCTGGCCTAGCAAAATTATATTCGGAGACAAATCAATGAAAAAATCACTACTGGCGCTTTCCATTCTGAGCATGTTTGCAGGCGTGGCATCGGCGCAAACGTCGGTTGTCATTTACGGCTCTTTCGATGGTGGCGTACGTGAATTGAACAACGTCGCTACGTCCGCTTCGACCACCGGCAATCGCCTGACGATGGGTTCGAACGGTACTTACAACTCGAACCGCATCGGCTTCCGCGGTACCGAGGATCTGGGCGGCGGTAACAACGCCCACTTCTTGCTCGAGCAAGGTTTCAATACCGGCACCGGCGCTTTGGACAACGCAGCGGGTCGGACTTTCAATCGTGGCGCCTTCGTGGGCCTGGGTGGCGCATGGGGCGCACTCGATCTCGGCCATCAGTACACGGTCGTGTTTAAGACCATGGTTGCATATGAGCCGTTTAGCTACAACTACCCAGCCATCGTGCCGGTCGTTGGCGCTTCGGGCGGCAACACTGCCTTTAGCAACAACCCTTCACGTTACAGCAATGATGTCCAGTACACGGGCACCTTTGGTCCGATGACGGTTCGTGCAGAGCACTCGTTCGGCGAAGTCGCCGGCAGCACCCGCACCAATTCGGCTGACGGTATTGCAACAACGTTCAATGGCGGTCCGCTGGTTCTGGGCGCCGCTTACAGCAAGCGCAAGGATGGCACCACAGCCGCTGCGCCAACGTTCAACTACGATGTCTGGACTGTCGGTGGCGCTTACACCTTCGGCCCGGCCCGTCTGACCGCCGGCTACAACAAGCAAAAGCAGGCGACGACCACGGTCGACACCGATACCAAGCTGGTTTGGGCCGGTCTGAACTACGACATCACGCCGTTGGTGCAGTTGACCGGTGCCTACTACCGCACCAAGGTTTCGGCTGCGGCTGGCGACGGCAAGACCGACATGTACATGATCGGCGCCAAGTACCTGCTGTCGAAGCGTACCAACTTCTACGCAGACGTCGACTACAAGAAGTTTGGTGGCATCAACCGCATCAATGCAGCGTCAGTCAATCCACGTGACAACCAGACCGGCGTCTCGGTCGGTATCAACCACAACTTCTGATACAAGCATGAACCAGCCGCCTGGCGCGGCTGAGATGGCAAAAGGCTCACTCGTGAGCCTTTTTTTATGTCGAAACCGGCTCCAACGCAGGGCCACCGGTAGCCTTCCTACCGGTGTCGAGCATCCCTGACATGCCGTGCCGATCGCCTCGGTCGAAACACTCCTCGGTCCTCGTAGAACGCCTCATCCTGAGACGGCCACCAACCCGGCACTCCCAGCACCGGCAACGACATCGCCGGTAGATTCAAAAGACCTTCCTCGAGCGCCCGGCTCAAACCGCCATCCACTCGACACTGCCGCTCGGTTTCGTCGAGGGTAAAGTAGGCGCACTCGACCCGCAGCACCCACACGTGCGCGGTGATCGCCTTGTACGGCGCCATCAGCTTTTCCATCAAGGCATGTCCAAAAAGGCGCACCTCGCACGTCGTGCCGAAAGCCGCCCGCTGCGCCACCAGCGCCTGATGCCAGTCGTGCTGCCGCAGCGCCGCTTCGACCGACGTCTCGCTGGTGATCAGCAGGGCTGCATTTTCGTCGAACACGGTGGCGCGGTCGCGCAACACACCACGCACGTTGATCACGGCACGTGCAGGTGGGGCAGGAGGCGCCACCGGGTCGGTTGCGGACGACGGATGCGTGTCACTTGTCCAAGCAGACAGGCGCGCGATTTCCGAGGCTTGTGCAGCATTCAGGCGCGCCTTGGCCAACGGATGTGTCAGCCACACCAGGGCATTGAAGAAATCATGCAGGTTGTCGCGGGTCGGTACCCGGCCGGTGCGGCTGATGAAGGTTTCGTAGGCAATCCCTGCGGGCAGTTCCGACTGCTCGGCAAAGACGATCGGCAAGCCCCGATGATTGAACAACTGACGTTGCACGGCCATCGCATTGGCTGCGCTGCGCCAGTCGTCATGGGCAAGTACCCCACTTGCCACGGCGCGCAAAGGCAGCAGCCAGGGCTGCGCCCAATCAATTTCAGGAAAGCGCAACCGGCTCATGGCATGGCATCGACGGTGAAAGCGGTGGGGAACACGGGAGCTTGGGAGCGCGAGAGCGTGCAGTGCTGCGTCCGGCGCTGCTACGCCATCTGCCATTCCATCACGGCGCCACTGTCCAGAGGCACCACGGTCGTGTCGGCAATGTGCAGTTCCCCCGGAACCGTCCAGGCGTGGCGCACCAGCGTGATGGTGTCGGTATTTTGCGGCAAGCCATAAAACGCCGGCCCATGAATGCTGGCAAATCCTTCAAGTTGTGCGAGCTTTCCCGCCCGGTCGAAGGCCATGGCATACAGTTCCATCGCGTGCAGCGCGGTGTAACAGCCTGCACAGCCGCATGCGGCTTCCTTGGCCCCACGGGCATGCGGCGCCGAATCGGTGCCGAGAAAAAAGCGCGGACTGCCCGACGTGGCGGCCTTGACCAGCGCTTCCCGGTGCAGCTCGCGCTTGAGCACCGGCAGGCAGTAATAATGCGGATTGATGCCGCCCTTGAACAACTCGTTGCGGTTGTAGAGCAGGTGGTGTGCCGTGATGGTGGCGGCAATCGGCCCGCTCGCCTGTGCCACGTACTCCGCTGCCTCGCGCGTCGTAATGTGTTCGAACACGATTTTCAATGACGGTAGTTCGCGTCGCAGCGGCTCAAGCACGCGTTCGATGAACACGGCCTCGCGGTCGAAGATATCGATCGCCGGATCGGTCACTTCGCCGTGCACCAGAAGTGGCATGCCGACTTCTTGCATCGTCGCCAGCACATCCATGCATTTACTCAGATCGCTCACGCCCGCAGCGGAGTTGGTGGTCGCGCCTGCCGGATACAACTTGACTGCATGCACCACGCCGCTCTCGCGTGCCCGGACGATCTCGTCGGCAGTCGTGTCATTGGTCAGGTACAGCGTCATCAATGGATCGAAGCGCAGCTCCGCAGGCAGCGCGGCGAGAATTCTCTGGCGATAGGCGATTGCCTGCGCCGTGGTAGTCACCGGCGGCTTCAGGTTCGGCATGATGATGGCGCGCGCAAACTGGCGCGCCGTGTCCCGCAACACCCCCTGCATCATGGTGCCGTCGCGCAGATGCACATGCCAGTCGTCGGGACGGATCAGTGTCAGGTGGTCCGTGCCGGTCTGGCCGGCGATCAGTTCGGAAGGAATGGCCATTGCGACTCGCTCTGTGAAAGCCGCTATTTTACGTTGCCAAACCCGGCTGAGGTCAGTGAATGATCTTCGCCAGGAAATCCTGCGCACGTTCCGAGCGTTGCGACGTAAAGAACTCGGCCTTGGTGCAGTCTTCGATGATGCTACCGTGGTCCATGAAAATGACCCGGTTGGCGACCTTCTTGGCAAATCCCATTTCGTGGGTCACGACCATCATGGTCATGCCTTCCTGCGCCAGGCCGACCATCACGTCGAGCACTTCGTTGATCATTTCCGGATCGAGCGCCGAAGTCGGCTCGTCGAACAGCATGGCAATCGGATCCATCGACAGCGCGCGAGCGATCGCGACACGCTGTTGCTGGCCACCCGATAGCTGCCCGGGGAACTTGTCTTGCTGCGCAATCAGGCCGACCCGGTCAAGATATTTCAGACCCTTGGCGGTGGCTTCATCGGCACTGCGGCCGAGCACCTTGATCTGGCCGATGGTCAGATTTTCGCGGATCGACAGGTGCGGAAACAGTTCGAAATTCTGGAACACCATGCCGATGCGTGCCCGCAGCTTGCTCAAATCGGTCTTTGTATCGCCGACGGCGATGTTGTCTACAAGGATTTCGCCCTTTTGAAAAGGCTCCAGCCCATTGACGGTCTTGATCAGCGTCGATTTTCCCGATCCTGATGGACCACACACGACCACCACGTCGCCCTTCGCCACTTTGGTGGTGCAGTCGGTCAAGACTTGAAAGTTTCCGTACCATTTACTGACATTTTTCAGTTCAATCATGATGCTCTCCCGAATTCTGAATGCTCGATCGACGTGTCGACCTGTTTAGCGAATGATCGCAACCCGTTTCTGTAACTTCTTGACTAGCAGAGACAACCCGAAGCACATCACGAAATACACGACGGCGACAAACAGGTACATCTCGATCAGTCGGCCGTCGCGCTGTGCGACTTTGGACGCGGCACCGACGAAATCGGTAATCGACAGAACGTATACCAGTGAAACGTCCTGGAACAAGACGATGGTCTGCGTCAGCAGCACCGGAATCATGTTGCGGAACGCCTGCGGCAGCACGATGTTGCCCATGGTTTGCCAGTAATTCATGCCAAGCGCATACCCGGCCCAAACCTGGCCGCGTGGAATCGACTGAATACCGGCACGCATGATCTCGCAATAATAGGCCGCCTCGAACAGCACGAAGGTAATCAGCGACGACGAAAAGGCGCCGACCTTGATCGGCTCGCTGGCGCCGATGACCCAGGCGCCTATGTACGGCACCAGGAAGTAGAACCAAAAAATGACCAGCACCAGCGGCATCGAGCGGATCAGATTGACGTAAGCGGTTGCCGCCAGAGAAATCGGCTTGACGCTGGACAGGCGCATCATCGCCAGGATGGTGCCGAGTACGATCCCGCCGGCCATTGCGAAGGCAGTCAGCTCCAGGGTAAAGGTCATCCCGGTCTGGAACAGATAAACCCAGCTTCGTTCGATGACGTTGAAGTCGAATTTATTCATGATCAGTGACCTCCCGCGCTGGTCGTGCCGGAAGTGATGAATCCGGGAATCGCGATTTTCTTTTCCAGCAGGCGCATCAGGTTAACCACGATGACATTGACGAAAATGTAGATCAAGGTCGCCGCGGTGAAAGCCTCGAAAACCTGGAATGAAAATTCCTGCATCGAGCGCGCCCGTGCCGTCAGTTCCATCAAGCCGATGGTCAACGCCACCGAACTGTTCTTGATGATGTTCAGGAATTCACTGGTCAGCGGCGGCATCACGATGCGAAACGCCATCGGAAGCAGCACGTAACGATAGGTTTGTGGCAGCGTCAGGCCCAGCGCAGTGCCCGCCATCTTCTGGCCACGCGGCAACGAATTGA
This sequence comes from Herminiimonas sp., assembly GCA_043753685.1. GTDB lineage: Bacteria > Pseudomonadota > Gammaproteobacteria > Burkholderiales > Burkholderiaceae_D > JANXSS01. The sequence goes on along the minus strand of JAYUWF010000380.1, from coordinate 3,671 downwards.
TACCGGCCGATACCTGGACCGCGACCCGCGACGACGTGAAGAAGCCCAGGCAGATCACCGCCGTCACGAAGGAGGCGTATGGCACCGACTTGAGCCAGTTACCAACCGCGTCGGGGACCAGTTCCGGCATCACGAAATACCAGAGAAACATCTGTACCAACAGCGGAATATTGCGGAAGAGTTCGACGTAGCCGTTGGCAATACGTGCAGCCAACTGATTGGGCATGGTGCGGATGGTGCCGATGATGGCGCCGAGAACCAACGCCATGACCCATGCGGTCAGCGCGGTTGCCATGGTCCAAACCAGGCCGGATAGCAGGGTATCCATGTAGGTACCGACACCGTCGGGAGACGGCTCCCAGAAAATCCGCCAATTCCAGTTGTAATTCATTTTGGGCTTGTCTCCGGTCGAGCTTCTTGGCAATCGATCAGCGGTACTGCCGTCTCATGCGACATATCCTGCCATGGTCGCATTCGAATGCATGGTACCGAATATTTGCAATGCAGCATTATCTTTCAGATAAATAAAAACGGGAGGCTTGCGGCCCCCCGTTTTTCGTGATCGCGCTGTGGGTTACTTTTTGGTTGCTGTCTTTTGCGCATCGGGAACGGCAGCGTATGTTGCCGGGTCGCCCGAATCCGTCGGTTTGGCGACGACGGCCTTGAGTTGCGCGCTCATCGGAATATTCAGGTTGATGCCCTTCGGCGGGATCGGCGACTGGAACCACTTTGCGTAGATCTTGTTGATTTCACCGGACTTCATGACGCCTTCGATCGCGCCATCGACCACTTTCTTGAATGCCGGATCTTCACGACGCAACATGATGCCGTAAGGCTCGACCGACAGCGCTTCGGTCGAAATCGTGTAGTCGGCAGGCGACTTCGAGCTGGCTGCAAGCGACGCCAGCAGAATGTCGTCCATGCCGAAAGCCACTGCACGGCCGGTTTCAACCATCAGGAAGGCTTCTGCATGATCCTTGGCAGTCATGATGTTCATGCCAAGGTTTTGCTCGCCATTCAAGGTGGTCAACTGTTTCAGGTTCGAGGTGCCGGAAGTCGAGACGATCGCCTTGCCCTTCATGTCGGCCAGGGTTGAGATGTTCGATGCTTTTTTCGACAACAGGCGGTTTGCTGTCACGAATGTCGTCGGTGCGAAGGCCACCTGCTTCTGACGCTCCAGATTGTTGGTCGTCGAACCGCACTCGAGATCGACCGTGCCATTGGCCATCAGTGGAATCCGGGTCGCCGAAGTAACCGGATTCATCTTGACGTTCAATGCCGTCAGACCCAGCTGCTTTTGCACGGCAGTGACAATTTTCAAACACAGATCGATCGAATAACCTTGATACGATTGCTTGTCATCCAGATAAGAGAATGGAATCGAGGAATCACGAACACCGAGCGTGATCGAACCTGTGTCCTTGATCTTCTTCAGGGTACCGGTGAGCTCTTCAGCTTGCGCAGATCCAACCATGACACCTGCGCCAATCAGTACGGCAACTAATTTTGAAACGTTCATACATTCTCCTGGAGAAAAAATTGCCCTGCTTAGTGTACCAAAACCATCGATGTCAAAACGGTATTTTTAGCGCCTCGACTGAGCGGCTCCGCCACCTGATCAGCAAACGTTTAAATAATATCGTGGGTTGACTGAAGCGCTTCTTATGCAAATCAATTAACAACCTTTTCGGTCGCAAAACCTGCCCGCGGCAACTTGCAGCGACTTCGACCGATGGTCTGAAAAAGTACTATCCCAACCTCTTGGCAAGTTCTGCGCCTTGCACCAAAAACGGTTGTGACGACAATGCGCTGCTAATTTAATATGACGCCGGTAAAAACCAAATCAATTTGTATTACTGGCCTTTTCCAACTTTTGCTCCCCGCTCAGGGATACAGGCCGCGCATTTCACGCGCCTGCAACACCCGGGTACAAGCGACGATGAAGGCAGCAGTCCGCAATGACACTTTTTTCTCCTGCGACAGTTGCCAGACAGCGGCGAAAGCTTCTCGCATGATGCGCGTCAAACGCAGATTGATTTCGTCTTCGGTCCAGAAGAAACTCGAAAAATCCTGCACCCATTCGAAATAGCTGACCGTCACCCCACCGGCATTGGCGATCACGTCGGGCACCACCAATACGCCGCGCTCGTGCAGGATGTCGTCGGCCTCGGGCGTGGTCGGTCCATTGGCGCCTTCGAGGATCAGCTTGGCGCGGATCCGGTGTGCGTTGCTTACATTGATCTGTTGCTCGAGAGCTGCCGGCACCAGAATATCGCAATCGACACCCCAAAACTGCTCGCGATCCAGCACTTCCTCGCCGCCCGGGAAACCGGCCACACTGCCGTGTGCGGCGACATGGGCTTGCAACTCGGGGATATTCAGCCCGCTCGGGCGCATGACAGTGCTCGCGTGATCCTGGACCGCAACCACCCGGGCGCCGGCTTCAGCGAACAGCCGGGCGGCAATTGCGCCGACGTTGCCGAAACCCTGCACGGCTACCGCGGCGCCCTTGACGTCCAGTCCGAGCTGGCTTGCAGCTTCGCAACCGACCACGAACACGCCGCGTCCGGTCGCCTCATGACGGCCCAGACTGCCGCCAAGCGAGATCGGCTTGCCGGTCACAACGCCGGAAGCAGTGCTGCCCTGATTCATGGAATAGGTATCCATCATCCACGCCATGATCTGTTCATTGGTGTTGACGTCGGGTGCGGGGATGTCCTTGTTCGGTCCGATGATGATGTTGATTTCGCTGGTGTAGCGGCGTGTCATGCGCTGCAGCTCGCCCTGCGAGAGCGTTTTCGGGTCGACCCGGATGCCGCCCTTGGCGCCGCCGTACGGCACATTCACGGCAGCGTTCTTGACCGTCATCCAGGCCGACAGTGCCATGACTTCCGACAGCGTCACTTCCAGATGGAAGCGAACGCCGCCCTTGCCCGGACCGCGTGAGGTATTGTGCTGCACCCGGTAACCTTCGAAGTGGGCAATGGTACCGTCGTCACGTTCGATCGGCACGTCGACGACCAGGATGCGTTTCGGGCGCTTGAGGGTTTCGACCCAGCGGGCGAGGCTGCCCAGGTAAGGCGTGACGCGATCGATCTGTTCGAGATAGACGCCCCACGGACCGAGGTCGTCGTGCTTCAGGTAAGACGGTATTACGTGATGATGGGACATGCCGTATGCAACTCCAGAGTGGGTGTCGACGCCGTCGGAAAAACATCCGCGACGTCACTGCACCGCATCCTAGTGCAGGTGGAAGCGCCAGCGCCAATGCCAGTTTGGCATGCCGTTATGCATAAATTGCATAGATTTGACAGGACGCTTCAGGACGGACGCAGGTACCGCCATTAACCGAATTCAGGGCTGTGGCGCTTGCTTGCGCCGGCTCGGAAGGCGCTTGCGGGCGCCGAGCCGGGCACCTTCCTGGCTGCGGCGCAGCAGGAAATTCCACAGCCGCTCCACCACCGGTTTGCCGGGACGCTGGACCGAAGGCCGCTCGCGGTACAGCCGGATTTCCATCTGTACCTGCCAGTCCGGGTCGTTCTTGTCTGCGCGCGCCAGCAACTTTTGCTTGACCTCGCGCACAACCGCCGAGTCGGGCAGGAACACCAAGCCGTGCCCCTCCAGGGCCATCATCTTCAAGCCCTCGGCCATGTCGGTCTCATAAACCCGGT
>JAYUWF010000379.1:0-3294 GCA_043753685.1 Herminiimonas sp. | reverse complement strand
GCGACGCGGCATGGCGGGCCATGGCAAGGAGCCACAACGCAGGGATGCGGACGAAGCGCCCTGCCGCGGCGATCTTGCCTATCGAAATAGGTTCTTAGAGCAGAACCGTCCTGCCAAGCGCCAGCACCGGACCCGTCGGGCGCGGCAGCGGCGAGCCGTTCTCGGGCTCCAGCGTGACTTCGAACAGCTGATTCGCGCTCAAGCCCGGCAGGCGCGAGGCGGGAATCACGATGCGCTGGTTGGCGGCGACCAGCCCGAGCGAGGTCGGGCCGGCGGCGCCGCTCAGCCTATCAAGCCAAAAGCGCCATCTTTGTCCGCTTGAGAAACCGATTTCCGGCGCAACATCCTTCGCAGTCGCATCGTCGCTTGCGGGATCGACCTCCCGCCTGTGCGCAGTTGTGTTGCTTCAATACAATTGACTTCAAATGCAAACGGCGCAGACTTGACTATGTGAAACTGAAGACAGTCGATTACTTTCAAGGTTAGCCATGAGTAACCTCACGTTCGGAACGCTGCTGTACCGTTACTTCTTTTTCGGCTGGCTCTTCAAGGATGCCGGCAAGGGTGATCTGTACGAGCGTTCAAATGCCTGGCGCCACAACCTGCAGCAGGCGCGCTGGCTGGCGACCTATTTGCGGCGCTGGGCAGTAGTTGGATTGCTGACCTATGGGCTCGGTGCGGTGTGCGAGTCGCTGTTGCAAGCGCCCGCGCTGTCGGCTTTTTTCTTTGTGCCGATGGCTGTCAGCGTGTCGGTCAATACGGTGATCGGCAGCCTGATGGTGGGATTCAAGCTGCTGTCTGGACCGCTCTGAGAGGATTGACCGGAACGCGGCCGGTATCGCTCTGGATCTGCGCCGTGATCTCAAACGACCGCAAGCGCGCCGCATGATCGAAAATCTGTGACGTGATCATCAACTCGTCGGCGCCAGTGCGATCGACGAAGGCCTGAAGCTGGCTCGCAACGGTGGCCGGCGAGCCGATCGCCGACGATGCCAGCACCGTATCGAGCAAGGCATGTTCTTGCGGCCCGATGCGTTGCAGGTAATCCGGCACGGGTGGCGGCAATTGCGATGGCCGGCCACTGCGCAGGTTCACAAATGCCTGCTGCATCGAAGTGGCACGCACGCGCGCTTCGTCGTCGGTATCGGCGGCAAACACGTTGAATCCCAGCATGACGTAGGACGACTCCAATTGCGCCGATGGTTTGAAATTGGCGCGATACAGCGCGATTGCCTGCATCATCTGCGCCGGCGCGAAATGCGATGCGAACGCGAACGGCAAGCCGAGGTGCGCAGCCAATTGTGCGCCGAACAGACTGGAACCCAGGATCCAGATGGGTACCTGCAGACCGGCGCCCGGTACCGCACGCACCGGCTGCTGCGAGGTCGTCGAAAAATAATCCATCAACTCCAGCACGTCCTGCGGAAATTCATCGGCATCCGACGCCAGATTGCGCCGCAATGCGCGGGCAGTGCGTTGATCCGATCCAGGAGCGCGCCCGAGTCCGAGGTCAATACGTCCGGGATGGAGTGACTCGAGCGTGCCGAACTGTTCGGCAATCACCAGTGGCGAATGGTTCGGCAGCATCACGCCGCCCGCGCCGACACGAATCGTCGATGTACCCGCAGCGATATGGGCCATCAAGACCGCGGTCGCCGCACTGGCAACCCCCGGCATGCCGTGATGCTCGGCTAACCAATACCTGCGGTAACCCCAACGTTCACCATGCTGCGCCAGATCAAGCGAATTCCGAAAGGATTGTGCGGCATCGCTACCCTGAATTATTGGCGACAGGTCGAGAATGGAAAATGGAATCATGCGGTCAAAGTGAGGGTCGTCGTATCAAACACAATGCCTGACGCGAAGATTCGAGCTACTGGACTGACGATTGTGACACAGCATGACGTATGCCGTTCAAGACTGCCTGCCGACCGCCTGGCGAATTCGATGGCAGTGCCGAGAATTTTCGCAACGGACACGCAATGTTTTCGCTTACTAATTTTTACAAATCCATAACACTTGTTACCAGTTGTGCCGTGCACACTGGTGTCGAAGCAACGAAGGGGTTACTCGGCAATCCAAGCCCCGGCATTTTCACGCCGACGATGGTTGTGACCCGATCGTTCATCAAGCATTGAAGGAGTAGCAACGTGGACTTTAATATCAACGGTTTTGATCTGCTGATGGTGGCCGCCGGCGTCATGACTTACGCAATCGGCGCTGCCATCTGGACCTGCCTGGAAGTTCCTGCATCGTTGTGGCGGACACCCGCGATGGCGCAGGCAAGCAATGCTTCGTTTAAATTGGAGAACAGCAATGAGTTCTTATGAGTCGCGGGAAATCGACGGCGAATCAGCCGCAACGACCGAGCAGCGCACGGCGCGCGGCGGACACGATATCAACCGCTACGATCCGAGCCATTTGCTCGATACGCTGCAAGCCACCTTGAAACTGAAGAACGATGCTGCCCTCTCGCGTACGCTTGGGCTGAGTCCGCCGGTGATCAGCAAGATCCGTCATCGGCAGATTCCGGTTGGCGCATCGGTGCTGATCCGGATCCATGAAGTCACCGAACTCAGCATCGCCGTGTTGCGCGGCCTGATGGGCGACCGTCGCAAGCAGTACCGCATCGGCAGCCAGCCGACGCGACGCCAGCAGAACGCGGACCGACACGGTTGAGACGGAGGCCGATCGCATGGTTTTCAGAAAATGCATGGGCGGCTCGGCGGGCGATTTCTGTCGCGTGGCACTGTAAAGTTGAACCATGCTGCTGGCTTTGCGTCAGACTCGATCATCATCGCTCAATGCGATGACTATCCACGACGCATGACAACTATCTGTCGGCAGACTTTCCGCCGTTCCAACGGGAGAATCCCTTGAAAAATCCGTTCATGAGTCTGTTTCTAAGCGGCGCGAATCGCATTGCCGGCACCGTGCGCGGTCAGGCGAGTGCGGCTGTCAAACGGGAGGCAGCAAAGAATGCGCGGCAGGCGACCACGGCATGGACGGACGCGTTGTTTCCAGCATCGGCCAAGCCGGGCAAGAAACGTCGTCCCGGGAAGTGAAGCGGTAGCGCGCAGTGGCGCACTCGCAGCGGCACTTTCACTCTATTTCCAGCGCGTGGCGCTGATGTCTCCAAGTGCCCTGAACTGTGGCTTGCTGAAATAATAGCCCTGCATGTAGGCGATGCCGAGATCGGCAAGACAGCGATATTCGTCGTAGTTTTCGATCCCCTCGGCGATGACTTCGATGTCCAGCAGCGTGCACATGTCGAGAACCGAATTGACGATGATC
>JAYUWF010000378.1:0-3299 GCA_043753685.1 Herminiimonas sp. | reverse complement strand
CCTGGCGCTTGCGACGCGTGCCGGCGGCAGCGAGGAGACGATAAAAATGGAAGCGCTCTATCTGCTGGTGCCGCTGAGTATCGGCATCGTCTTCGTCGCCATCCGGGTGTTTTTCTGGATGTCCGACAGCGGCCAGTTCGACGACATGGTCGGACCCGGGCTGCGCGTCCTGGAAGACCGGGACGACCAGCTTTCCGTCGAGCGCAGCAAGGCCGGCCCGGATGTCGTCAGCCCCCCAGCGGCCCGGGATTGAGCCGCCACATTGTCAAGCTCAACACGGACGCAAAGCTGACCCACGCCAGATACGGCAACAGCAATGCACCCGCCAATGCACGCAGGCGCCAGAACTGCACGATGGTCGCCACGATCAGCGCCCACAGCACCAGAATTTCAAACGAGGCCAGTGCGCCGCGCTGGAAATAAAAGAACAGCCAGGTCCACAATGCGTTGGCCGCCAGCTGAAGCAGGAACAGCGTCAGCGCGCGCCGCGCGGCGCCCCACCCTCCGATGCGCCAGACCATCCAGGCCGCCACGGCCATGCACAGATACAGCACACTCCAGACCGGCCCGAACAGCCATCCGGGTGGTGCCCATGACGGGCGCGCCAGTTGCTGATAAAAGGCGCCTGCATTGGCAGAGGCGATCGTGCCGATGCCGGCGGCGGTGAAGCACAGCAGCAGCCATGCGAGAAAACCCAGGATCGGCCGGGCAGGCGGTATCGAACGGGCGGAAGTCGGTTCAGTCGTCGAGGACATGGAAGTTCACGGTCAAGGTTGGCCTGGCGCAGGCGAGGTGGTGGGTAGTCTTATCGGTACTTCGTTCTGGTAGTCGCCCCATTTTGCGCTCTTATTTTGCCCGATCCGATGAGCGCGACCTCTCAGGTGCAAAACCGAACGGACAGTACTGCAAGCGCTGGCGCAGATTTCCCTGTTGAAGGCGCAGCGAGCGGTTTTGTTGAACCCGGGCAAATTTGATTCATATCAAATTTTTTTCAAGGTGCCCCACTTACCCTGCGTGCACGGAATGTTGCATTCAGAGGGAGATCAATTGGATACGCTGGCCATTAATAGCAATAACTACAACTACAAGGTCGTCAAGCAATTCACGATCGCCACGGTCGTCTGGGGCGTCATCGGCATGCTGGTCGGCGTCCTCATCGCGGCCCAGCTGGCATGGCCGGCATTGAACTTCGACATACCGTGGCTGACCTATGGCCGGCTGCGCCCGTTGCATACCAATGCGGTGATTTTTGCATTCGGTGTCTGCGGTCTGTTCGCCACGTCTTATTACGTGGTGCAGCGTACCTGCCAGGTCCGGCTCTTTTCCGACAAGCTGGCCGCCTTCACGTTCTGGGGCTGGCAAGCCGTCCTGATCTGCGCCGTGATCACGTTGCCGCTGGGTCTGACGCGCGGCAAGGAGTACGCCGAGCTGGAATGGCCGATCACGATCCTGATCGCCGTGGTCTGGATCGCGTACGCAGTGGTGTTCTTCGGCACGCTGGTCAAGCGCAAGGTCGCGCACATCTACGTCGCTAACTGGTTTTTCGGCGCCTACATCCTGGCCGTCACGCTGCTGCACGTCGTCAACGGCGCCAGCATGCCGGCATCGTTCACCAAGTCGTACTCCGCCTATTCCGGCGTGCAGGACGCGATGATCCAATGGTGGTACGGCCATAACGCGGTCGGCTTCATCCTCACCGCCGGTTATCTCGGCATGGTCTATTACTTCATCCCGAAACAGGCCGAGCGGCCGGTGTATTCGTATCGCCTGTCGATCGTGCATTTCTGGGCGCTGATCTTTACCTACATGTGGGCCGGCCCGCATCACTTGCATTACACGGCGCTGCCCGACTGGACGCAATCGATCGGCATGGTGTTTTCGCTGATCCTGCTGGCGCCATCGTGGGGTGGAATGATCAACGGCATCATGACGCTCTCCGGCGCCTGGCACAAACTGCGCTCGGACCCGATCCTGAAATTCCTGATCGTCTCGTTGTCGTTCTATGGCATGGCGACCTTCGAAGGCCCGATGATGTCCATCAAGACCGTCAATTCGCTGTCGCACTACACCGACTGGGGCATCGCCCACGTCCACTCCGGCGCCTTGGGCTGGGTCGGCTTCATCACGATGGGATCGATCTATTACCTGATTCCGCGTCTGTCGGGCAAGACCGCGATGTACAGCACCCGCTTGATCGATGCCCACTTCTGGGTGGCCACCATCGGCATCGTCCTCTATATCTCGTCGATGTGGATCGCCGGCGTGATGCAGGGACTGATGTGGCGCGCGGTCAATGCCGACGGCACCCTGACCTACAGTTTCGTCGAAGGCGTGAAAGCCACCTATCCGTACTACGTGGTGCGCTTCACCGGCGGCCTGCTGTACCTGGGCGGCATGCTGATCATGGCTTACAACACATTCATGACGATGCGTGACGGCGTGGCTGTTCAGGCCCGCATTCCTGCCCTGCCTGCCGCTGGTCTCGCTGCCTCGGCCCACGCCTGAACTGAAAGAAGAGACTCATGAAATTTTCCCATGCATGGATCGAAAAGAACCCGTGGCTATTGATCGGCCTGGTGCTGCTGGTGATCTCGGTCGGCGGCCTGGTGGAGATCGTGCCGCTGTTCTTCCAGAAGTCGACCACCGAACCGATCGCAGGCTTGAAACCCTATTCGGCGCTGCGCCTGTCGGGTCGCGACATTTATGTGCGTGAAGGCTGCTACAACTGCCACTCGCAAATGATCCGGCCGTTTCGTGCCGAAACCGAACGCTATGGCCATTATTCGGTGGCCGGTGAATTCGTCTACGACCGGCCGTTCCAGTGGGGTTCCAAGCGTACCGGTCCCGATCTGGCGCGGGTCGGCGCGCGCTACAGCGATGAATGGCATCGCACCCACCTGAACAATCCGCGTGACGTGGTGCCGGAATCGAACATGCCCGGCTATCCGTGGCTGGCCACCACCGCGCTGGTGCCGCAGGACGTGGTGCCGAAATTGCGGGCCCTCAAGCGCCTGAACACGCCATATACCGAAGAAGAAATCCAGCAGGCTCCCGCCACGCTGGAAGGCAAGACCGAGGAAGATGCGCTCATCGCCTATCTGCAGGGGCTGGGCACATTGATCAAGGCGAGGAACTGACATGGCAATCGACAGCATTTTCAACAGCGCCAGCAGCGTGATGACGGTCATCAGCCTGGTGACCTTCCTGGGCATCCTGTGGTGGACCTTCGGCATCAAGCGCAGCCGCGATTTCGATGCGGCGGCGCATGTCCCCTTCGACGACGAGGTCGCACCTCCCGC
>JAYUWF010000377.1:0-9995 GCA_043753685.1 Herminiimonas sp. | reverse complement strand
CCATGCTGGGCGTGTGCGTCGGCGAGCAGCTGCTGTTCGACTGGAGCGAGGAGGGCGATACGCCGGGACTCGGCCTGTTGCCCGGCAAGGTGGTGCGCTTCCGCCTCGACGGCCAGTTGCAACCGGATGGCTCGCGTTTCAAGGTGCCGCAGATGGGCTGGAACCGGGTGCAACAATCGCTGTCCCACGCGCTTTGGAACGGCATTGCCGATGACAGTTATTTTTATTTCGTGCACAGCTATTACGCCGTCCCCGAACTGTCGACCCATACCGTTGGCCAGAGCGTCTACGGCGCGCCGTTCAGCTGCGCCGTGGCACGCGACAACATCTTTGCCACCCAATTCCATCCTGAAAAAAGTGCGGCCGCCGGCTTGCAGCTTTACAAAAACTTTGTACATTGGAATCCGTAGTGACCGAAGCGCCAGCCGATCGCCCTCCGGGCCTCGCGTCGCATTGCGTGACGTTACTGCAGCACCGATTCACCGTACCGAAGCCCCGAAGTGGTCGTATCCGCGTGAGCAAGCGTAAAATCATTTGCCTGATGTAATCCATCGGTCCGATCAACCAGTTTGTTGCAACTAATCTCATTTCTGCCGCCATGCTGCTCATACCTGCAATCGACCTGAAAGACGGTCACTGCGTCCGCCTGAAACAGGGCGACATGAACCTTGCCACCGTGTTTTCGGAAAACCCGGCAGAGATGGCGCGCCACTGGTTGATGCAGGGCGCGCGGCGATTGCACCTGGTGGATCTCAACGGCGCCTTCGCCGGCAAGCCGAAGAACGAAGCGGCCGTGAAATCGATCATCCAGGCGGTGCGTGACTTCGCGCTCGAAAACGATATCGATGAAATCCCGGTACAGCTCGGTGGCGGCATCCGCGACCTCGACACCATCGAGCGTTATCTCGACGATGGCCTGTCGTACATCATCATCGGCACCGCCGCCGTCAAGAATCCCGGCTTCCTGCACGATGCCTGCAGCGCGTTTCCGGGCCAGATCATCGTCGGCCTCGATGCCCGCGACGGCAAGGTCGCCACCGACGGCTGGAGCAAGCTGTCCGGCCACGAAGTGCTGGACCTGGCCAAGAAATTCGAAGACTACGGTTGCGAAGCGATCGTCTACACCGACATCGGCCGCGACGGCATGATGGGTGGCGTCAACATCGAAGCCACCGTCAAGCTGGCGCAGAGCATGACCATCCCCGTGATCGCGTCGGGCGGCGTGCACAATGTCGGCGATGTCGAGAAACTCTGCGCAGTGCAGGGTGAAGGGATCGAAGGCGTGATCTGCGGCCGTTCGATCTATGAAGGCACGCTCGATTTGCGCAGCGCCCAGGAGCGGGCCGATGCGCTGACAGGTGAACAATTCGCGCCGGCCGCAGATGGATTGGTCGAGCCGCCCGACGCTGGCCGCGCATGAGTCTGGCAAAACGCATCATTCCCTGCCTCGATGTCACGGCCGGACGGGTCGTCAAGGGCGTCAATTTTCTGGCCCTGCGCGACGCCGGTGATCCGGTCGAAGTCGCGCGCCGCTATGACGAGCAGGGCGCCGATGAAATCACCTTCCTCGACATCACCGCGACCTCGGACGGCCGCGACCTGATCCTGCCGATCATCGAAGCGGTGGCTTCGACGGTCTTCATTCCCCTGACGGTCGGCGGTGGCGTCCGCGCCGTGGCCGATGTGCGGCGGCTGTTGAACGCCGGCGCCGACAAGGTCAGCATCAACAGTTCGGCCATCAGCAATCCGGAACTGGTGCGCGAGGCCGCGGAAAAATTCGGCTCGCAATGCATCGTGGTGGCGATCGACGCCAAGCGCGCCGGCGACGGCCGCTGGGAAGTCTATACCCACGGCGGGCGCAAGCCGACCGGCCTGGACGCGGTCGAATGGGCGTGCAGGATGGAAGCGCTCGGCGCCGGTGAAATCCTGTTGACCAGCATGGACCGCGATGGCACCAAGGTCGGCTTCGACCTGGCCCTGACGGCAGCTGTCTCGGATGCGGTCGGCATTTCGGTGATCGCCTCGGGCGGTGTCGGCGGCTTGCAGGACCTGGCCGATGGCATCCTGAAGGGGCATGCCGATGCAGTGCTGGCGGCAAGCATCTTTCATTATGGTCAGCATACCGTCCAGGAAGCCAAGCAATTCATGGCCCGGCAGGGCATACCGATGAGGCTGGCATGACCGCCAAGGCGAAGTGGCTCAACAAGGTCAAGTGGGATGAAAACGGCCTGGTGCCGGTCATCGCGCAGGAAGCCGCCAGCGGCGACGTGCTGATGTTCGCCTGGATGAATCGCGACGCGCTGGCGCAGACGGTGGCCAGCGGCGAAGCGGTCTACTGGAGCCGCTCGCGCAAGAAACTGTGGCACAAGGGCGAGGAATCCGGCCACACGCAGAAAGTGATCGAGATCCGCCTGGATTGCGATGAAGACGTGGTGCTCCTGAAAATCGAGCAAGCCGGCGGCATCGCCTGCCACACTGGCCGGCATTCCTGCTTTTTCCAGAAATTCGACGGCGCCGACTGGAGCACGGTCGAGCCGGTACTGAAAGACCCCGCAACAATGTACAAGCCATGAGTGAAACCCTGAAACGCCTGGCGGCAGTGATCGAGTCGCGCAAGCCGGCCAATGGCGGCGATCCGGCCACTTCCTATGTGGCACGCCTGTTCGAAAAGGGCGATGACGCGATCCTGAAAAAAATCGGCGAGGAAGCCACCGAAACCGTCATGGCCGCCAAGGATGCGCGGGTCGACGGCGATGCCGCCAAGGTGCTGTATGAATGCGCCGACCTGTGGTTCCACTCGCTGATCATGCTGGCGCAATTCGATCTGACGCCGCAACAGGTGCTGGATGAACTGGCGCGTCGCGAAGGCATCTCCGGCATCGAAGAAAAGGCCGGCCGCAAACTGGCGGCACGGGAACAGGACGAACAGCGCTGAGCGCATTCCCTGGCCGGGCACGGATTCCGGTGGTCTCGGCGCCGCACCAACCCTCGCAACATCGTTTTTACCTGCCGCACTGGAGCCTCCCTTGGATAACTGTATTTTCTGCAAGATCGTCGCCGGCATCATTCCTTCCGACCGGATTCACGAGGACGAGGACGTGATAGCTTTTCACGACATCAATCCGGCAGCGCCGGTACATTTGCTGATCGTGCCAAGGCAGCATGTTGCGACCCTGGCCGAATGTGACGAACGGCATATGGCGATGTTGGGTAAAATGCTCTTGTTGGCGCCGAAACTGGCGCAGGCACATGGTTGCGGTTACGTGGCGCAGGCCGATGGCAGCACCAGCGGCGGCTTCAAGACGCTGGTCAACACCGGTCCCGACGGCGGGCAGGAGGTGTACCATCTGCACATGCACGTCATCGGTGGACCGAAGCCGTGGCGCGGCCAACGTTAAGCGCTGTCCGGCACCGGATCGACACGAGCAACCGAATCAATCGAAAGGCGAACCATCCGGTTCGACGAGGAGACGCAAATGGGTTCATTAAGCATCTGGCACTGGCTGATCGTTCTGGTGATCGTGGCGCTGGTTTTCGGCACCAAGAAAATCGGCAACATGGGCTCCGATCTCGGCAAGGCCGTCAAGGGTTTCAAGGATGGCGTCAAAGGTAGCGAGGAAGACAAGCCTGCCACCACCACGGCTGCACAATCGTCCGCACCGTCGCAGGTCGCCGACAAGGGCACGATCGACGTCGAAGCGAAAGAAAAGAACCGGTTTTGAACAATGCAGCCTGCGCGGTGATCGCGTTCGGACCCCAGCCTGCTGCCTTGTCCGGCCAGGCATGCGGACTGCCGAGGGCGCTGCGGGCAGGGGCTAGCGTTGACTTGCAGGCAGCGTGGTTGCAACGGAAAAAAGCATGATCGATCTCGGCCTGACCAAGATGGCATTGATCGGTGTGGTCGCCCTGGTGGTGATCGGACCCGAGAAATTGCCGAAGGTGGCACGCATGGCAGGGTCGCTGTTCGGCCGGGCGCAGCGCTACATCAATGAAGTCAAGTCGGAAGTCAGCCGCGAAATCGAACTCGACGAACTGCGCAAGATGCAAAAGGAAGTCGAGGAAGCCGCCACCAGCGCCGGCAGCTCGATCAAGGATACCGTCGGCCAACTCGATGCCGACCTGAACGATGCCTGGCACGACGGCCAGAGCCCGAGCGGTCACTCCAATCAGACCATCCACAATCCGCTGGCATCGACCGCGACGCCAGATTCGTTTTCCGTCAAATCCAAGAATTTCCGCAAGAAGCGCCTCGCGCGCACGACGGCACTGCCCTCCTGGTTCAAGCATCAGAGCGGTCACCGTTCGCAGGTCATGTCCGGTGCAGCGCGGGTGGCGCGCTACCGTCCTGCGGGCGGCAAGTCGACCTCATTCTTTTCGTGATTTTTTACCGTATTTTCATTGATCTCCACTGATCTTTCGTCCTGGTTCCCAAATGTCCGATGACCAACTCCCTGGCGCACAGGACACATTCATTTCCCACCTGGTCGAGTTGCGCAACCGGCTGGTCAAGGCCTCGATCGCGGTACTGATCGTTTTCGTTGTGCTGTTCCTGATCTGGCCGGGACCGTCCGCGATCTATGACTTCCTGGCGCGGCCGATGATGGATTCGCTGCCGGTTGGCGCCAAGATGATCGCCACCGGCATCACGACGCCGTTCCTGATTCCGATGAAGCTGACCCTGCTGGTGGCACTGGTATTGGCGCTGCCGTGGGTGCTGTATCAAGTGTGGGCATTCATCGCGCCGGGTTTGTATGCGCATGAAAAACGGCTGGTGGCGCCGCTGGTGGTGTCGTCGTCGCTACTGTTCATCGCCGGCGTGGCGTTCTGTTATTTCCTGGTGTTCGGCAAGGTCTTCAAATTCATCAACGAGTTTTCGCCGCAATCGATCACCGTCATGCCGGACATCGAGAATTATTTCGATTTCGTCATGACCATGTGCCTGGCGTTCGGCGTGACCTTCGAAGTGCCGATCGTGGTGGTGGTGCTGGTGCGCATGGGCCTGGTCACTGTGGAAAAACTGAAATCGATCCGGCCCTACATCATCGTCGGCGCTTTCGTGATCGCAGCCGTGGTGACACCGCCGGATGTGATGAGCCAGCTGTTCCTGGCAATTCCGCTGTGCCTGTTGTTCGAAGTCGGTCTGCTGGTGGCGCCGCTGTTCGTGCGGGCGACGCAGGCACCGGATGCCGACGCCGAAGCGTCCAAGAACGGGTTGTAGGGCAGCACCCTAAGCGGTCATGCCCGGCTCAGGCCGGGTCAGGCGCCAATGGCGTCTTGATCTCTCGTAGCCATGTCACCAGCGGTTGCGCTGCCTTGAAGCCGGTCACCAGATCCTTGACCAGCACTTCCGGCATGACGCCCTTGATGCCAGCTTCGCGCCAGACGATGAAGTGCTTCAACTTGACCGATTCGATCATCGGCAATTCGGCATCGAAACCCTTGGGTGGACGCTTCAGCTTCCCCTCTTCCTGCAAACCGCCGAATTGCTCGGCGATCTTCTTGCTCTTCAAAATCTTCTTGAATGTGTCCGGTTCATCGACGATGCGCTGCCGGATCGCGCGCAGCCGATCGGGCGGCGGCAGCCATTCGCCGGCCGCCACCAGCATCTTGCCCTGAGAATTGATCTGGAAATAGTAAGACGGACCGCCGCCCTGGCTCGGTTTTTTCAAGCCGCTGGAGGTGATCGATGCTGAAAAAAAGGTTTTGTAGGGTGTCTTGTCGTGCGAAAAGCGCATGTCGCGATTGATCCGAAAGAGTGCTTTTTTCGGGTTGCAGGCGGCAATCGCGGGATCGAACGCGGCAATCTGAGGAATCAGGCCGGTCACCAGTTCCAGGAATTCGGCGCGCAGGATGTCGTAGCGAGGCTTGTTCATGACGAACCAGGCGCGGTTGTTGTTTTCGGAGAGTTCAGCCAGGAACTGGGTCAGGTCGCGTAGATGCACGAGGATTACTCCGTTTCGTCGCGTTGGCCGGCGGCCGGATCCGGGCGCCGGGTTTTCGGACGTTTGCCGACTGTTACGTCGAGCATCGATTGCTGGCTCTTGCGCAGCACCGTGACCCTGGCCTTGTTGCCGGGCGTGAGTTGCGCAATCAGATTGAGCATCTCGGTGGTGTCGGCCACCGGCTTGCCTTCGACTGCCACCAGGATGTCGCCCGGTTTCATGCCGGCGCGGTCGGCCGGTCCGCCGCGCACCACACCGGCGATGATGGCGCCGGATTTGGTCGCCAGGCCGAAGCTCTCCGCCAGTTCGGGCGTGATGTCCTGCGGCTCGACGCCGATGTAGCCGCGCACCACCTGGCCGGTGTTGATGATCGACTCCATGACGGTCTTGACGGTGGTCACGGGAATGGCGAAGCCGATGCCGAGCGAGCCGCCGCTGCGTGAATAGATCGCCGTGTTCACGCCGAGCAGATTGCCGTTGGTATCGATCAGGGCGCCGCCGGAATTGCCCGGGTTGATCGCCGCATCGGTCTGGATGAAGTTTTCGAAGGTGTTGATGCCGAGGTGATTGCGTCCCAGCGCCGAGATGATGCCCATGGTGACGGTCTGGCCGACGCCGAAGGGGTTGCCGATGGCTAGCACCACGTCGCCCACGCTGGATTGCTCGGCGTGTCCGAGCGTGATGGCGGGCAGGTTCGGCAGGTCGATCTTGATGACCGCCAGGTCCGTTTCAGGATCGGAGCCGACCACCTTGGCCACCGCCTTGCGGCCATCGGCCAGTGCGACCTCGATTTCATCGGCCGCTTCCACCACGTGATTGTTGGTCAGAACGTAGCCCTGGCTGCTGACGATGACGCCGGACCCGAGGCTGAATTGCTTTTCATCCTGGCCGCCTTGCTGCTCACCGAAAAAGCGCTTGAAGAACGGATCGTCCATGAAGGGACTTTTCGGCTGCCGCGCTTCCTTGGTCGTGAAGATGTTGACCACCGACGGCATCGCGCGTTTGGCAGCGCTGCGATAGGAGCCGGAATTGGCGGCGGCCGAGGCAGGCGCCTCGAGCAGCGGCACATTCGCAGCGGCCACGTGCACCTTGCGCGAACCGTCGTTGAGGCGGTTGATCCAGTCGGGTTTCAGGGTAATGACCACGAACCAGAGTGCCAGACCGACGGTGGCGGTTTGCGCAAAAAGTAACCAGAGACGTCGCATAAGGAGGAAACGCAATTTCAGAGAGGGAGTCGGACGGCGCCACGCCCTGAGCAGATCCGGGCCGTGCTGCCGTGGCAAACGAAGCGCATGGCGCGTCTTCGATAGTAACCGTTTTCAGGGAGGCTCTAAAGGTCCGCCCTGGCAGCGCCGGTGGCAGCCTGCCGCGCCCCGGAAAACGATGCTGCCGCTTGGCGTACCTGGCGGCGAGTGCTTGGCTTCGCGTTTTTAGCTGCGGGCCTTTAGCTGCGAGCCTTTAGATACAAGCCTTTAACTGCGCTGGCGCAACGAATCGCGTATTTCGGTCAGCAGGAGCACCTCCGCCGTCGGCGCATTCGGCACGACCACGGCCGGCGGCTCGATGCGTTTCAGTCGGCTGATGATGCGTACCATCTGGAAAATGATGAATGCCAAAATCAGGAAATTCAAGGAAATCGTCAAGAAATTGCCGTAGGCAAACACTGCGCCGGCTTTTTTCGCTTCCACCAGCGGCAGGTTGGCAGCCTGATTGTTCAGCGCAATGTAGTAGTTGCTGAAATCGAGCCCACCGAAGATCTTGCTGACGACCGGCATGATCAAGTCCTGCACGAGAGAATCGACGATCTTGGAAAATGCTGTGCCGATGATGACGGCCACTGCAAGATCGATCACGTTACCCTTGATTGCGAACGCCTTGAAATCCTGGAGAAGTGCCATGATGCCTTTCGTTGGTTTTTTTGAATGATCGCGCAACCCGATTTTGCCCTGACTCGGGGACCGACGCAAATCGTCTCTGCCGGGTTTGCAAGTCAAATCCTTGGGCGAATTTTAATGTTGCTCCATGTATTGATAACAAAATGCAGCGTAGCTCCGCTATAATCTAAGGTTGCAAGAAGTTTCGAACAGATTCGCAATTTGAGTGATTGGGGTTGGTATGAGTAACGAAAAGCAGGTCGACTCCGGTCGGCGCGGCTTGCTCGTCGCAACAGCAGCGGCGGGCGGGGTGGCAGGTCTGGCAACGGCAGGGGCATTGGTATCGACCTTTCAGCCGTCGGAGCGGGCCAAGGCCGCCGGCGCGCCGGTCGAGGCCGATATCTCGGACCTGAAGCCGGGTGAAATGAAAGTCTTCGAATGGCGCGGCAAGCCGGTCTGGATCATGAAGCGCACCAAGGCGCAGCTCGACAGCCTGGCAGCGCTCGATGGCAAGGTCGCCGATCCTGCGTCGGCCAAGCCCTACACGATGGATTTGCCTGATTACTGCAAGAATCCGAGTCGCTCCCACAAGGGCCATGAAGAAAATCTGGTCGTCGTCGGAATTTGTCCGCACCTTGGCTGCTCGCCGTCGTCCAAGTTCACGCCCGGTGCGCAGACATCGCTGCCGGACGACTGGACCGGCGGCTTTCTGTGCCCGTGTCACGGTTCGACGTTCGATCTGGCCGGCCGGGTCTTCAAGAACAAGCCGGCGCCGAACAACCTCGACGTTCCGCGCCACATGTATTTGTCGGATACCAAAATCCTGATCGGTAAAGATGAGAAAGGTGAGGCTTAATCATGGCATTTGTAGATAAGAAGCTGCCGGCCAATGCGCCGATCGCCGACAAGGCGATGAACTGGATCGACGCGCGCTTTCCGCTGTCGTCGACCTACAAGGCGCACCTATCGGAATATTACGCACCGAAAAACTTTAACTTTTTCTATGTGTTCGGTTCCCTGGCGCTGCTGGTGTTGGTGATCCAGATCGTCACCGGCATTTTCCTGGTGATGCACTACAAGCCGGACGCCAACCTGGCCTTCGCCTCGGTCGAGTACATCATGCGCGACGTGCCGTGGGGCTGGCTGGTGCGCTACATGCACTCGACCGGCGCTTCCTCGTTCTTCATCGTGGTGTACCTGCACATGACGCGCGGATTGCTATACGGCTCCTATCGCAAGCCACGGGAACTGGTGTGGATGTTCGGCACCGGTATCTTCCTGTGCCTGATGGCCGAAGCCTTCTTCGGCTACCTTCTGCCGTGGGGCCAGATGTCGTACTGGGGCGCACAGGTCATCGTCAACCTGTTCGGCGCCATCCCTTACATCGGACCGGACCTGTCGCTGTGGATTCGCGGTGACTACGTGGTTTCGGATGCCACCCTGAACCGATTCTTCTCGTTTCACGTGATCGCGATTCCACTGGTGCTGCTGGGTCTGGTGGTGGCGCACATCGTCGCGCTGCACGAAGTCGGTTCGAACAATCCTGATGGCATCGAAATCAAGGACAACCTGGACGCCAAGGGCGTGCCATTGGATGGCATTCCATTTCATCCTTATTATTCGGTGCATGACATCATGGTGGTGGCGGTGTTCCTGATTCTGTTTTCGTCGATCATTTTCTTCGCGCCGGAAATGGGTGGCTACTTCCTTGAATTCAATAACTTCCTGCCTGCCGATTCGCTCAAGACGCCGCCGCACATCGCGCCGGTGTGGTACTTCACGCCGTTCTATTCGATCTTGCGGGCCACGACATCGCAATTCATTTATGCATTGATGGCAGGCACCGTAGCGTATGTCGGCCTGATCGTGCTGAAAACCCGGCTCGAGTTCAAATTCAAGGTCGCGGCGGCGGCGGTCGGTCTCGCTTTCATCGCGGCGCTGGTGATCTACGACGCCAAGTTCTTCGGCGTGGTGCTGATGGGCGTATCCGTCATGATCCTGTTCGGTTTGCCATGGCTGGATCTGTCACCGGCCAAGTCGATTCGCTACCGCCCGCTCTGGCACAAGTACATCTACGGCGTCTTCTTCGTCACGTTCGTCATTCTCGGTTACCTGGGTATCCAGCCGCCGACCGATGCCCGCACGCTGGTGGCCCAGGTCTGCACCCTGATCTATTTCG
>JAYUWF010000376.1:0-10010 GCA_043753685.1 Herminiimonas sp. | reverse complement strand
ACACGTCGACGATCCGGTCGATGGTCTTGGCCGCCGACGAGGTATGCAGGGTGCCGAACACCAGGTGACCGGTTTCCGCTGCGGAGAGCGCCAGGCGGATCGTTTCCAGGTCGCGCAACTCGCCCACCAGCACCACGTCCGGATCTTCGCGCAGGGCAGAGCGCAGCGCTGCCGAGAAGGAGTGGGTATGCGGTCCGACTTCGCGCTGGTTGATCAGGCACTTCTTCGATTCATGCACGAATTCGATCGGGTCTTCGATGGTCAGGATGTGCGCGTATTCGTTTTCATTGACGTGATTGACCATCGCCGCCAGCGTGGTCGACTTGCCGGAACCGGTAGGTCCCGTGACCAGCACCAGTCCGCGCGGCTTTAGGGCCAGTTCGGCGAAGATTTTGGGCGCATGCAGGTTTTCCAGGCTCAGGATCTTCGACGGAATGGTCCGCATGACGGCAGCGGCGCCGCGATCCTGGTTGAAGGCGTTGACACGAAAGCGCGCCAGGCCGGGAATGGCAAATGAAAAGTCGACCTCGAGGTTTTCTTCATAGGCCTTGCGCTGGCCATCGTTCATGATGTCGTAGATCATGCCGTGCACGTCCTTGTGCTCGAGCGGCGGCAGATTGATGCGACGGACGTCGCCGTGCACGCGTATCATCGGCGGCAGACCCGAGGACAGGTGCAAATCGGAGGCATTGTTCTTGACCGAAAAAGAGAGCAGCTCGGAGATGTCCATTTAAAATCCTTGGGCCTTGCATTGCATGAAATGAACAGGCGCCCGCTGCCTAAAAGTTGGTATGCAGGCAATTAGTTGGCTAGAATCAACAGTCTTTCGATTATGTCCAGAATCCCTGAGAACTTGCAAGCCGTGCATGCGCGGATCGCCGCTGCGGCGGCCAAAGTGTCGCGTCCAGCGCAGGAAATTTCCCTCCTTGCCGTGAGCAAGACATTCGGCGCCGACGTCGTGCTGCAGGCAGTCGCTGCCGGACAGCGCGATTTCGGTGAAAACTACCTGCAGGAAGCCCTCGAAAAAATTGAAGAAGTGAAGCGTTCACAAAACAACGCTTTGTGCGGCGACGGTGCTGCCGCTGCCTTGTTGAAATGGCATTTCATCGGTCCGATCCAGAGCAACAAGACGCGGCCCCTGGCCGAACATTTCGATTGGGTGCATTCCGTCGATCGGGAGAAAATCGCGCAGCGCCTGGCTGATCAGCGACCGCCCGGCATGGCGCCGCTGAACATCTGCATCCAGGTCAACATCAGCGGCGAAGCCAGCAAGTCCGGCGTGCCGCCCGAGGACGTCCTGAGCCTGGCGCAGGCGATCGGCCTGCTGCCGCAGTTACGCTTGCGCGGCCTGATGGCGATCCCGGAAGCGGCATCGGACTTCGAGGCCCAGCGTCGCCCTTTCCGCGCGCTGCACGCGCTCTATCAACGGCTCCAGGACGCCGACATCGCCCTCGACACGCTGTCGATCGGCATGTCCGGTGATCTGGAAGCCGCCATCGCCGAGGGCGCCACCATCGTGCGCGTCGGCGCCGCCATTTTTGGAAAACGAGACCATGCCAAAGCCGCTTGATTCAAATCCGGTTCCTTCAGCGATGCCGCCCACCACAGCCTTGCGCATCAGCGTCATCGGCGGCGGCAACATGGCATCGGCATTGATCGGCGGGCTGGCCGGCAAACTGACCGCCGCGGCCAATCTGCATGTGGTGGAAATCAATCCGGAAGCGCGTGCGCGGCTGGCCAACGCGGGTGTGCGCACCAACGCTGCCGTCGACGCCACGCTGGCCGACAGCGATGTCATCGTGCTGGCCGTGAAACCGCAGCAGATGCGCGAGGTGGTCGCCGCATTAAAGCCATTCGTACACGGGCAGGTGCTGATCTCGATTGCCGCCGGCATCCGCGCCGTGGATCTGTCGCGCTGGCTCGATGGTTATGGCGCCATCGTGCGCACCATGCCGAACATGCCGGCGCTGATCGGCAAAGGCATCACGGGCATGGTCGCGCTCGACGGCGTGACGCCGCAGCAGCGCGAGCATGCCGACGCCATCATGCGCGCCGTCGGTAGCACCGTCTGGCTGGATGACGAAGCACTGATCGATCCGGTGACCGCGCTCTCCGGCAGCGGGCCAGCCTATGTATTCTATTTTCTCGAAGCGATGCAGCGGGCCGGCGAGGCGCTCGGATTGACGGCCGCGCAGGCCAGCGAATTGTCGATCGCCACATTTGTCGGCGCCTCGCAGCTGGCTGCCGATGCCAGCGATCCGGTGTCGGTGCTGCGCGAACGAGTGACGTCGAAGGGCGGCACCACCCATGCAGCCCTGGTCAGCCTGGCCGAAAGCGGCGTGGACGAAGCGATCGTGCGCGCCATCGCGGCCGCATCGGCACGCGGCAAGGCGCTTGGGGAAGAATTCGGACGGGATTGAGGTTGCTTGAAGATCGCCTAACGCCGCAATCGGTTGATGATCGGCTCGACCAAGCCGAAGGTGCGGGTGGCGACCCGTGCCGCTTCGATCGCGGCCATGATCCGGCGCGGCTTGATCAGGGCGACGGCGATCAGGATACCGGCGATCCAGCCCGGATGCCGGCGCAGGTTTTTCACGAACTGGACGCCGTGATCGACGCTTTGCAGCGGCCGTCCGAGCGCGTAACTGCTGGCGACGATATCGGCGCGCTGTTCCGCGGAGCGCGACAGGAGCAGCTGGCGCCGCTGGGGCAAGTCATCGATTTTTGTGGTCATTGGTGGTCATCCGGCGCTCAGGAATGTTTGAAAGTCTCGATATCGTGATGCAGCTCGCTCAAGGTCATGTCGAGCAGACGCGGCTTGCGGCGGTAGCTTGCGTAGACGCGCCAGCCAAGCACGGCTGCCAGCAGAACGAAGAAGGCGATCAGCGCCAGCAGCGACACCAGCCGGTGCGTATCCCAGTAATAGGCGACGATCAGGGCGACCGACAGCACGAACGCCATGCCGATGCAAACCACGGCAATCAGCGACAACAACAGATAGGAAAAATACCGTACTGCCTCTTCTTCGACTTCCACCGCCACCAGTTCGGCACGGGTCTGCAGGATTGCGATCGAGGAAGCAGCCAGCCGGCGCAGCGAGTGGGCGATGGGCATGGATCAGTCGCGCCCGCTCATTTTCGTCCAATCACGATACCGACGACGATGCCCAGAACGGCGCCCCCGACCGCCGCCTTCCAGGGATGGTCCTGGACGTAGCGATCGGTGTCGCGCACGGCCGAACGGGTGCGCGCGAACAGCGAATCTTCCACCGTGCTCAGACCCTGGCTGACTTCGCTGGTCGTCGGCGCCACGCTCGAGGCGACTTTCTCCCGGGCGCTGCGATACTCCTTGCGCAGTTGCTGGCCTGCGTTCTTGAGCATGGCTTCGCCCTCTTGCAGCATGTTTTGCAAGTCCCGCATGAAGTCGCTGCGGGTAGATGTTTTCTGGATGCTCTCTTCCATTTTTCGATCCGTCCACTCAAGTTATCGATCGAGTGTACGCAGCAGACCGGTGAGCCTTTTTGAGCCGGGTCAAAAATTTCAGCGCAGTGCGTAATCGAGAGCAATGCCAGCGAAGAATGCGGCGCCCAGCCAGTTGTTGTGGCGGAAGGCAGCGAAGCAGCCGGCCCGTTCACGCCCCCGGATCAGGGTGTAGTGATACACCGCGCAGGCAGCCGCCAGCGCCAGGCCAGCCGTGAACCAGCCACGCAGTCCGAACTGCCAGCCGACACTGCCGATGAGGAGCAATGCCGCGGCGTAGCAGCCCATGACCGCCGCGACGTCGAACCGCCCGAAGGTGATGGCCGAGGTGCGGATGCCAATCTTGAGGTCGTCTTCCCGATCGACCATCGCATACTCGGTATCGTAGGCAATGGCCCAGAATACGTTGGCCAGCAACAGTGCCCAGGCTGCCGGCGGCACGCTGCCGGTCACGGCGGCGAACCCCATCGGAATGCCGAAGCCGAAGGCGATCCCCAGGTACGCCTGTGGTATGGCGAAGAAGCGCTTGAAATATGGATAGCTCGCGGCAATCGCGACCGCCGCGACCGAGAGCATCCTGGTCAGGCCGTTCAATGGCAGGATCAGTGCGAACGACACCAGCGCCAGCACCGCGGCCAGGGCGACCGCTTCCCATGGCGCGATCAGCCCGGCCGTCAGTGGTCGTGCGGCCGTGCGTTGGACATGACGGTCGAAGTCGCGATCGGCGAAATCGTTGATGGCGCAACCGGCCGAACGCATCAGTACGGTGCCGAGCGTGAAGATGGCAACCAATGACCAGTCGGGCCGGCCGTTCGAAGCCAGCCACAGCGCCGACAGGGTCGGCCACAGCAGCAGCAGAATGCCGATCGGCTTGTCAAGGCGCACCAGGCGCAGGTACAGCAACCCGCGAGAAGGGGCGTTGCCGTTATGCGGAGGCGCTTCAGGCTTCAACCGGTGCCGTTTCTTCAAGCATGGTCGCGCCGGCCAGATCGCTGCGCAGCACCGCCTGCCGCACGGCTTCGATCGCCGCGCCGCGGGTGAAGCTCTTGCGCCAGGCAATGACCACTCGTCGCATCGGCACCGGTTTGGAAAATGGGACGTAGCGCAACATGCCATCCTTGGCCGCCATGTCCGGCACGGAGGCGCGCGGCAGCACCGTGATGCCGATGCCGGAAGCGACCATGTGGCGGATGGTCTCCAGCGACGAGCCTTCGAAGGTGCGCGAGATGCCGTCGCCGCCGCTGGCAAAGCGCGCCATTTCCGGACAGACTTCAAGCACCTGGTCGCGGAAGCAGTGCCCGTTGCCCAGCAAGAGCATGGTCTCGGTCTTCAGGTCGGCAGCCGCGATGCTCTTGCGCTCTGCCCACGGGTGGTGCCGCGGCAGCGCAACCACGAACGGTTCGTCGTACAAGGGCTGCACCAGCAAACCCTGTTCGGAAAACGGCAGGGCCATGATGGCCGCATCGAGTTCG
Organism: Herminiimonas sp.; assembly: GCA_043753685.1. Classification (GTDB taxonomy): domain Bacteria; phylum Pseudomonadota; class Gammaproteobacteria; order Burkholderiales; family Burkholderiaceae_D; genus JANXSS01. Next base: position 5,059 of record JAYUWF010000376.1, on the reverse strand, counting down.
CCCTGGCGCAGCATTTCCAGCAGCCGGACGGTAAAATTTTCTTGCAGGATCAGCGGCATCTGCGGCACCTGCTCGATCATGTTGTGTACCAGGGAAGGCAACAGGTAGGGCGCGATCGTGTAGATGATCCCCAGGCGGAACGGCCCGGCCAGCGGGTCCTTGTTCTGCTTGGCGATTTCCTTGATCGAGGCAGTCTGTTCCAGTACCCGTTCGGCCTGGGCCACGATCTGCGCGCCCAGCGGCGTCATCGAGATCTCGGTGCCGCCGCGTTCGAAGATCACCACCCCGAGTTCGTCCTCCAGCTTCTTGATCGCCACCGACAGGGTCGGCTGGGCCACGAAGCAGGCTTCGGCGGCGTGGCCGAAGTGTTTTTGCCGCGCGACGGCGACGATGTACTTGAGTTCGGTGAGGGTCATGCCGACATGATCGCACAAGGCGCCCGGTGCTTCACGGCCTGCATCGCAGACCTTGATCCGGACCTGGAATACCGCCTCGATTCAAACCTTGAGAAACTCTTCGCGCGCACCGAGCCAGCGCGCCAGATGGGCATCCACCGTTTGCGGCGCCTCGCGCAACAGGTCCTGGGCCAATGTGCGGGCCGCCTCGACCAGCCATTGATCGGTTTCCAGGTTGGCAAAGCGCAGCAGGGCCTGGCCGGACTGGCGGGCGCCGAGGAATTCGCCGGGCCCGCGGATTTCCAGGTCGCGCCGGGCGATCTCGAAACCGTCGGTGGTCTCGCGCATCGTCGCCAGGCGCTGCTTGGCCACCATGCCGAGCGGGCTCTGATACAGCAGCAGGCAGACGCTGGCCGCCGATCCGCGTCCGACCCGTCCGCGCAGCTGGTGCAGCTGCGACAGGCCGAAGCGCTCGGCATGCTCGATCACCATCAGCGAGGCATTCGGTACGTCGACCCCGACCTCGATCACGGTGGTGGCCACCAGTGCGTGGATCTCGCCACGCGTGAAGGCATCCATGATGTCCTGCTTTTCGGCGGTCTTCAGGCGGCCATGCACCAGGCCCACTCGCAGGTCCGGCAGCGCTGCCACCAGCGTGGCATGGGTGTCGGTAGCGGTCTGCAATTGCAGCACTTCCGATTCCTCGATCAGCGGACAGACCCAGTACACCTGGCGGCCTTCCAGGGCGGCGGCATGCACCCGCTCGATCACTTCGTCGCGCCGCATCTGGTCGATCACCCGCGTGACGATCGGGGTGCGCCCCGGCGGCAGCTGATCGATCACCGAGACTTCCAGGTCGGCGTAATAGGTCATTGCCAGGGTGCGCGGAATGGGCGTAGCCGACATCATCAACTGGTGCGGCACCGTCACGGCGCCGTCTGTTGCGACCGCATCGGTCAGGCCCTTGTTGCGCAGGGCCAGGCGCTGGCCGACGCCGAAGCGATGCTGTTCGTCGACGATCACCAGGCCCAGGCGGGCGAACTGCACCGCTTCCTGGATCAGGGCATGGGTGCCGATGATCAGCTGCGCCTGGCCCGATTCGATCAACGCCTGCGCTTCGGTCTTGTCCTTTTTCTTCAGGCTGCCGGTCAGCCAGACCACGTGCACGCCCAGCGGCGCCATCCACGCTTCGATCTTGCGAAAGTGTTGATCGGCCAGGATCTCGGTGGGCGCCATCAGCACTGCCTGGAAACCGCTGTCGATCGCCTGCGCCGCCGCCAGCGCCGCGACCACGGTCTTGCCGCTGCCCACGTCGCCCTGCAACAGGCGCTGCATCGGAAAGGTCTGCAACAGATCGGCGCGCACTTCTTCCAGCACGCGCTTTTGCGCCGCGGTCAGCTTGAAGGGCAGGGTGGCCAGGAAGGCCTTGGACAGGCGACCGACTTTCGGCAGCGCGGCAGCACCCTTGGCCCGGCGCGCCAGCTGCGCGCGTTTCAACGACAGCTGCTGCGCCAGCAGTTCGTCGAACTTCATCCGGGTCCAGGCCGGATGGGAACGTTCGATCAGCGCCGCTTCGTCGATGTCCTGCGGCGGATTGTGCAACAGGCGCACCGATTGTTCGAAAGGTTCGAGCTGCAGGCGCTCGCGCAATTCGGCCGACAGGGTGTCGGTCCAGTCGACCCGTTTCATGGCGTCCGCAATGGCGCGCCGCAGGATGGTCTGCGACACGCCTTCCCCGGCCGGATAGACTGGCGTGAGCACGCTCGGCAGCGGTGCACCCTCGAGCACGATCTTGTAGGCCGGATGGACCATCTCGGCGCCGAAAAAGCCCATCCGCACTTCGCCCCGGGCCCGCACCCGATTCCCCTCGGCCATCTGCTTGGTCTGGCTGCCGTAAAAATTCAGGAAGCGCATCACCAGCGGCCCGGAGTCGTCGGCAATCGTCACTACCAGCTGGCGGCGCGGGCGGAACTGCACGGTGCAGGCCGTGACGATACCTTCGACCTGGGCCGGGCGGCCGAACATGAAGCCGGCCTCGGCGATCGGAACAATCTGGGTTTCATCCTCGTAGCGCAGCGGCAGATGCAGCACCAGGTCCATGTCGGTGCGAAGCCCCAGGCGCGCCAGCTTGTCGGACAGCTTTTCAGCCGTGGTGGCGCCACCCGCGCTGCCGGCGGCAGCGGCGGCAACATCAGGATTGGCGACAGGTTTTTTCTTCGATACCGGCATGGTGTGACAGGGCTTGCGGTCGATGGACGTTGAAATTCAATTCGGAGGTCGGACCATTCACGGCCGCAATAGGCGGCAAGGTAAAATGTCGGGTTTCGTAATAATAATGGGTACGCCGCCTGCGCACGCAAGAAACTGCAGCTGCGCATCCGCCGGTCTGGCCCATTTGCCCCATCTCTCCCAACTTGCACGCTGGATTGAACGCTTACCATGTACACGCTTGCCGATTTTGATTTTGATTTGCCACAAGACTTGATTGCGCAAACGCCATTGCCGGAGCGCAGTGCATCGCGGCTCCTGCAGGTCGAGGGCAATCAGCTCACCGATCGCGCCTTCGCCGACATCGTCGAACTGCTGGCGCCGGGCGACCTGATGGTCTTCAACGATACGCGCGTGCTGAAGGCGCGCTTCTTCGGCGTCAAGGAAAGCGGCGGCAAGGTCGAGGTATTGATCGAGCGCGTCCTCGATCCCTTGACCGTGCTGGCGCAGATTCGCGCCTCGAAGTCGCCGGTGGCCGGCACTCGGCTGCGCCTGGCCGACGCCTTCGATGTCGAGGTCGGCGTGCGCGCCGGCGAGTTCTTCACGCTGCACCTGCAGTCCGATGTGTTCGAGCTGATCGAGCAGCACGGCCGTCTGCCGCTGCCGCCGTATATCGATCATGCCGCCGACGCTTTCGACGAAACCCGCTACCAGACCGTGTATGCAAGGATCCCCGGCGCGGTGGCGGCGCCGACCGCCGGCCTGCATTTCGATGCGGCGCTGCTGGCGCGCCTGCAGGAACGCGGCGTGCATTTTGCGTACGTCACCTTGCACGTGGGTGCCGGCACCTTCCAGCCGGTGCGGGTCGAGGACCTGCGCGAGCACCAGATGCACAGCGAGTGGTACACCCTGCCGCAGGAAACCGTCGATGCGGTGCGGGCGGCGCGCGCCGGCGGCCATGCGGTCGTCGCGGTCGGCACCACCAGCCTGCGTGCGCTGGAGTCGGCCTCGCAAGGTGGCGAACTGGTTGCCGGCAGCGCCGACACGCGCCTGTTCATCACGCCAGGCTACCGTTTTCGCACGGTCACCCGGCTGGTGACGAATTTCCATTTGCCGAAGTCGACCCTGCTGATGCTGGTGTCGGCCTTTGCCGGATATGCGCCGATCCGCGCCGCGTATGCGCATGCGATCGCGGCGCGCTATCGCTTCTTCAGTTATGGCGACGCGATGCTGCTGCGCCTGCAATGCACCGACAAAATTTCCACCACCGCTGCCACCACCGGGACCGTTACCGATGCTTGAATTCACTTTATTGAAAACCGACTCCGGCGGCACGGCGGCGCGGCGCGGCCGCCTGAAGGTCAATCACGGCACCATCGAGACGCCGGTCTTCATGCCGGTCGGCACCTACGGTACGGTCAAGGCGATGTCGCCGATCGAACTCCGGGAGATCCAGGCCCAGATCATCCTCGGCAATACCTTTCACCTGTGGCTGCGTCCGGGCACCGAGATCCTGGAGAAATTCGGCGGGCTGCACGGTTTCATGGGCTGGGATGGACCGATCCTGACCGATTCCGGCGGTTTTCAGGTGTTTTCCCTGGGTGCGATGCGCAAGATCACCGAGGAGGGCGTGAAGTTTTCATCGCCCATCAACGGCGACAAATTGTTCCTCTCGCCCGAGATCTCGATGCAGATCCAGCGTTCCCTGAATTCGGACATCGTCATGCAGTTCGACGAATGCACGCCCTATGAAATCGACGGCCGCGCGGCGACGCGGGAAGAAGCGGCCACTTCAATGCAGATGTCGCTGCGCTGGGGCCAGCGTTCGCGCAACGAATTCGACCAGGGCGAGAATCCGAACGCGCTGTTCGGCATCGTCCAGGGCGGCATGTTCGAGGAGCTGCGCGACGAATCGCTGGCCGGCCTCGAAGAAATCGGTTTCGACGGCATCGCCATCGGCGGCCTGTCGGTGGGTGAACCCAAGGAAGACATGCTGCGGGTGCTGTCCCACATCGGCCCGCGCCTGCCGGCGCACAAGCCGCATTACCTGATGGGCGTCGGTACGCCGGAAGACCTGGTGGCCGGTGTCGCCGCCGGAATCGACATGTTCGACTGTGTGATGCCAACGCGCAATGCCCGCAACGGCTGGTTGTTTACGCGCTTTGGCGACGTCAAGATCAAAAATGCCCGCTACAAGGAAGACACCGGACCGCTCGACGAGAGCTGCGACTGCTATTGCTGCAAGAATTTCTCGCGCGCCTACCTGCACCACCTGCACCGCTCGAAGGAAATCCTCGGCGCGCGCCTCAATACCATCCACAACCTGCACTACTATCTGAAGCTGATGCAGGAAATGCGCGATGCGATCGATGCCGACGGCTTCCATGCGTTCCGCCTGAAGTTCAACGAGGAACGCGCGCGGGGGGTCTGACCCTTGAGGGTCAGACCCCGGTTTG
>JAYUWF010000375.1:0-3309 GCA_043753685.1 Herminiimonas sp. | reverse complement strand
GCACGCGGACCTGGAGCGGCAGGTCGGCGAGCGCACGCGTGACCTGCAGGACGCCAATACCGAGCTGCATCGCGAGGTGACGGAGCGCCGGAAAGTGGAGAGTGAACTCATTCGCGTCAGCGAGGTGCAGCAGCGGGCCATGGGCCGGGAATTGCACGATGGTCTGGGCCAGCATCTGACCAGCCTGGCCCTGCTGGGCGCAGCTTTGCAACAGCGGTTGCACGAGCGCCAGGCGCCTGAAGCCGAGCTTGCAACACGGATCGTCAATCTGGCAAATGAAGCCAACGCCATGGCGCAGGCAATTGGCCGGGGCCTGTACCCGGTGGCGTTCGAATTCGGCGGGTTGTCTGCAGCGCTGCAGCAGCTGGCCGAAGAGACCCGCACGCTGAGCGGCATGAACTGCATTTTCCGTTGCGATACCCACGTGCAGAGCCAGGACAGCATGGCGGCGCTCAACCTCTACCGGATTGCGCAGGAAGCGGTCAACAATGCGTTGAAGTACAGCAAAGCCAGCCTGATCCAGATTGAACTGACCGAGGTCGGCGTGCAGCACCGCTTGTCCATCACCGACGACGGCATCGGCATCGACCTCGGTCAGCCGGTCCATCAGCACGGCCTGGGCATGCACAGCATGCGCTACCGTGCCAAGTTGCTTGGCGGCGTGATTTCAATCGAGCCACATTCGCCGGGCGGGACGCGCATTGTCGTGACGGTATCTGACGTGGGGAGCACGGCGTGAACGGCGAAATGAGCAGCGAGATGAACAACGATATGCAGGGTCCTGAGCCTGGCTCGATCCAGAACGGATTGGCGAGCGAGACCTTACAGGCAGGCGTCGTCAAGAGCCGCATCATGATGGTCGACGACCATCCGATCGTGCGCGAGGGCATGGCGCTGTTCCTGAACGCCCAGCCCGATCTGCACCTGTGCTGCGAGGCAGGCAACGCGCTCGAAGCGCTCGAGCGCATGCCGTCGTGTAATCCGGCCCTGGTCATCGTCGACGTGTCGCTGAAACAGGACTCGGGGCTGGAGCTGCTCAAGGCCCTGCGCCGTCGCTACCCGCTGGTGGCCTTGCTGGCCATGAGCCAGCACGACGAAGCGATCTTCGCCGAGCGGGCGCTGCGGGCTGGCGCAAACGGCTACCTGATGAAGCAGGAAGCCACCGGCAAGATCCTCAGCGCGATTCGGCTGGTTCTGGCTGGCGATGTCTACCTGAGCAATGCGATGCACACCCAGCTTTCTCGCCGATGCATTAGCCCGGCGGCTGCATCGGCCAGTCCCGTGGCGGGTCTGAGCGAGCGCGAGTTCGAGATCCTGCACTTGCTCGGCCTCGGATTCAGTACCCGGCAGATCGCAGCAAAACTCAACCGCAGCATCAAGACGGTGGAAACGCATCGTGCCAGCCTGAAAGAAAAACTCAAACTCGACAGCGGTACCGACCTGGCACACTTCGCGTTCCAGATGGCGTCCCAAGGCATGCCTTAGAGCACACGCATCCTGAATCCGCCGTTTGGAAGTTTTTCACTAGTGGATTCCCCTAGTGCTTTTCATGTTTTTACCGATGCAAGTATCGAGTGCCGTTGAACCCGGTGGCGTTATGATTATTGCAAATAAATAACTGACGATCGTTCATCGGTAAAAGTGCCCATTACGGCAATTTTATTGCGATAAGGCATCGATTTAACATGAGTTAACAGAGATTTCAGAATTGCCGGCCGCGAATGATTGTTTCTATTTGATAATAATGTAACATCATGGAAAGCTAGACAAATTTACAAATATGTAGCTGCCGGTTCATCGAATCCTTGACGTGAACCGGCCTGCCGCACAGTCGATCGTGCCGGCGGAACGGTCACCGCCTGGGGGGCGAACAAACAATGAAATCCTCGATTTCAAGGGCTGTCTCGGCCCTGTTGTTCTTGTATTGTCACAGCCTTCACGCTGCCGACGATCGTTTCCCGATCACGCGTTTTCAAGTCAGTGGCAACAGTCTCCTGACGCCGGCGGAGGTCGACCGTGCGGTCGCTCCCGCCATCGGAACCGACAAGTCGTATGCCGATGTCGAGCGAGCGATCGAGGCCTTGCATGCGGCGTATCGTCGGGCCGGCTATGCCGCCGTCCAGGTGCGCTTGCCGGAACAGGAACTGACTGCCGGTGTGATCCAGGTGATCGTGAGCGAAACCAGGCTCGGCGCCATCGCCATTACAGGGAACAGGTATTTTGACGAGGCCAACGTGCGCGCCAGTCTGCCCAGCCTGCGTCCTGGTCAGGCGCCGAACCTGCCGGCATTGTCGGAATCGATACAACTGGCCAACGACAATCCGTCCAAGCAGATCGAGGTGGTCCTCGCCAGCGGCGCGACCGAAGACCAGGTCGATGCCACCATCAAGGTGGTCGATTCCAGCCCCTGGCGCGTCAGCCTGAGCGCCGACAACACGGGCTCCGCCGATACCGGCCGCACCCGGCTCGGCGTGGCGCTGCAACATAACAATGTCTTCAACCGCGACCATGCCGCCACGCTCGCGTACACCACATCGCCGGACAGCCCGGGCGGCGTGCGGGTGAGCCTGTGGTCGGTCGGCTATCGGCTGCCGTTCTATACGATCGGCGACAGCCTCGACTTTTTGTACGGATCATCCAGCGTGAACACACCGGGCGTCACACCGACGCTGGGCGGACCTCTGGGCCTGATTGGCAAGGGTAACGTCGCGAGCCTGCGCTGGAATCATTATTTTGTGCGGGAAGGCAATTTCACCAGCAAGCTGCTGATCAGCGCCGACCGCCGGTACATCAATTCGCGCTGCGTGGTCGGTGGCGTGGAAGTCGGTTTTGCGCCGCCGACACCGGCCATCAGCAGCTGCGTGCCATACGTCACCATCCCCGTCGGCGTGACCTATGTCGGCCACAGCCAGAAACTCGATCGCGTGCTGGACTGGAACGTCGGGGTATCGCGCAATATCGGCACCGGTGACAACTACACCAACATCAGCGGACGGTCCGACCGCTATTCCTATCTGACGCCAGGAAATCGCGATACCCGTGACGGCTTCATGGTGCTGCGCGGCGGCGTCAATCTGTTCCAGATGTATGAGAGCGACTGGCAGCTGCGCCTGGCTGCCAACGTGCAGCTGGCCAGCGATCCGCTGGTCGCCAGCGAGCAGCTCGGCCTGGTCGGTTCGACGGCCGTGCGCGGCTTCGACGAACGGCTGCTGTCGTCCGATGGCGGCGTGGTGATCAACGCCGAAGTGTTCGGTCCGGAGCTGCTGGCTCGCAACGGCTTGCCCGGCGCCTTGCGGCTGCTGGGTTTTG
>JAYUWF010000374.1:0-29868 GCA_043753685.1 Herminiimonas sp. | reverse complement strand
CCCTTTTTGTGTCAGATTGGCCAGATGCAGCCGGGCCGCATCGGCGGTCTTGAACATGCCCAGCGAAATACCCCAGCGCAGGTCGGTATTGTCCTGGATGACATAGAAATCATCGATGCCGAGGCGGCGCAATTCGGCGGCCTTGCGCTCGGCGCCCTCCTTGTCGGACGCCGGCGGTATGTAGACGATATGGCGCTCGAGTTCCTGCACGCTGCGCCGTACCAGGCGCTCGCCCAGCGCCAGCGGCGCCAGCTGGGTTTCGAACCGGTGCGCCTCGGCGGCATCGAAATTACCGACCTCGATGCAGCTGTTGCCGGCGCTGGTGACTTTCGAATCCGGCGCGGCTTGCGCCACTGCAGCCGCGGCAACCACAGTTGTAGCCGACCTGTCCGCGGCGGCCGCGCTCAAGGCGGCGGTGTCGGGCACCGTCGCAGCAGCCGGCAAGGCGGTGTCCGGCGCCAGCGGCAGGGTCGGTGCAATTGCCGGCGTCGGCGCGGCTGCCGGCGCAGGTGCCTGGTCGGTACGGCGAATGCGATCCGCATTGACCTGGCTGGTCATGCGCGCCGGTTCGCGTCCTTCCAGGTTGCCGTTGCCGAGATAACCGGCGTTGTAGCCGTACAGGCCCACGTTGACCAGCAACAGCAGACCGATGAACAGTTTCAGCATGGGTTTCCTGCTCCCGTGGAAGCGGTGATCGAGTCAACGCTGGCGCTCGCACCGGATGCTGCCTGCGCCGCAGCTTGCAGGCCGATCAGCACCAGGTTCTCGACCAGCGTGAAGGGAATCGACAGATGCGGCGCGATCCAGGCTGCAGCGCCGCCCGAGAGCAGGCAATGGGCGCCGCCGTGCGCTGCCACCGCGCGTTCGATCGCGCCGGCCTGCGCCGCCAGGCATCCGCTGAAGATCGCGTCCTGGGTATTGTCGGCGAACAGGGCCGGCGGGGTGGCCAACTGCGTGGCCGGCGGTGGTGCCGGCGCCAATGCCGACCCCGCTGCAATCTGCGGCAATTGCGCCGTGCGCTGGGCCAGAGACGCTGCCATGAGCCCGAGTCCGGGCAGGATCATGCCGCCGATGAAGGCGCCCTGCGCATCGATCGCATCGACCGTGGTGGCCGTGCCGCATGTGGCCACGATCGCACTCTGCCGCGGGCGCACGGTGCGCGCGCCGATCAGGGAAGCGAAACGGTCGCAACCCAGGCTGGCCGGATCGCGGTAACGGTTGTGCACACCGGCCAGGCTGGCAACCGAGGCGAACCAGGTGACCTCGGGCCTGGCGCCATGGCGCGCCGGCGCGGCTGCCAGATATGCCGTCAGTGCAGCCCGCACCGCCGGCCCCGCCACGTTCGACACCAGCACCGCATCGACGTCCAGATCGCGCCACTGTTCGGCCAGGCCGTCGCTCTCGGCCTGGCCGACCACGCCGGATGCCAGCCACTGGCCGGCGGCAGCGCCGGGCGCGGCAAGGGCCCATTTGATGCGGGTATTGCCTGCGTCAATTAGCAGCAGCATGCGCGGCCCCCTGGTTGGCGCGCAGCGAGACATCGCCGGCGACGATGGCCACCACCTGTGCAGGTGTACCCGTTTCGAGCAGCAGCCGGCCGCTGGCATCGACACCGAGCGCCACGCCGCTATGCAGGATTCGGCCCTGATCGAGGATGTCGACCCGCCGCCCCGCATGCGCATGCAGGGCGTTCCAGCGCGCCACGAAGGGGGCCAGGCCAGCCTGGTCGAATTGCACAAGCGCCGGCAGCAGGGCGTCGAGCAACTCGGCCAGCAAGATATTGCGATCGGTGGCCGGCACGGCGGCAATGCCTGGCAGCGCGATGCCGGGTGCGTCACCGTCCGCAGGCAGAAGGTTCATGCCGATGCCGATGACGGCCCAGGTCTGCCGCTGCGGGTGGCCGGTTGTGCTGGCCACGCTGGCGGCATTGGTCGTTTCGATCAGGATGCCGGCCAGCTTGCGGCCATCGAGCAGGATGTCGTTTGGCCATTTCAGTCCGACCTCGATCCGGCGCGCGGCCAACGCCTCGGCCACTGCCACGCCGACGGCCAGCGGCAGTCCGAGCAAACCCGAAATCGGCTGGCTGCACGGCCAGGCCAGGGAAAACGTCAGGCTGCCGCTATCGGATTGCCAACTGCGCCCGGCACGTCCGCGCCCTGCGGTCTGGGCCAGGGCGACTCGCAGCGTCGGGCCGGTCAATGCCGGGCCACCGGTACCGTTGCTCGCATGACTCGCACGCGCCAGCAGGTCGGCATTGGTCGATCCTGTCTGCTCGACGACTTCGATGGCTACTGCCGCAACCGCCGGATTAAGATCAAGGTCGAGGCATGCACTGGCAATTGCGGCTGGCGTGATGGAAAGGCTCATGTTGCAATTGTAAGGGAAGCCCTGGTGTAAGCGTTGGCGTAAGGCTAGAGCTTAGCCTTTGCCGCAATGATCAGTGTTGTTCCTGTGAATTTTGCTGCTTTGCGGTCGAACGCACTCTCATGTTGCCTGAAGTCCCTTAAACTGCGGCATGCCCGACTATGATCCACCGCGCCTGGAGGTCGACCCGGCGTCACCGGCCACCATCAGCGCCCGTGGCGCGTGGCAGGTTCACGCCCTGGCGCAACCCGGCATCTGGCCGGCGATCGAGCAGGTGCTGCAGCAGCCGGGCGATCCGGCGGCGTCCCCGCTGCAGTGGGACCTGTCCGGGGTGACCGGGCTCGACCATATTGGCGCGCAGGTCTTGTGGAACGCCTGGGGCCGTCAGCGCCCGCCCGGCGTGCAGCTCGATGCGGCGCAGGAGCAGACCTTCGCCCGTCTGCAGACGGTGGTTCCGCCAGCGGCCGAGGAAACGTCGCAGCATGCGCAGATTTCCTGGCAGGCCCTGAAGCATCAGGCCGGTGCACTGCTACGGCAGTTCGGCAGCTTCGTCGGCCTGATCGGGCAACTGGTGCTGGACCTGGGCCAGTTCGCGAAACGGCCGCTCGATGGACCGTGGAAAGAAATCTCCGCCAATGTCTATCACGCCGGTTTCCAGGCGCTCGGCATCACGGCGCTGGTCGGTTTCCTGATCGGCGTGGTGCTGTCGTACCTGTCGGCGCAACAGCTGCACAGCTTCGGCGGTGACATCTATCTGGTCAATATTCTCGGCATGAGCATCATCCGCGAACTCGGGCCGCTGCTGGCGGCGATCCTGGTGGCCGGGCGTTCCGGCTCGTCCATGACGGCGCAACTGGGCGTCATGCGCGTCACCGAAGAACTCGACGCCATGCTGGTCATGGGCATGCCGCATGGCTTCCGGCTGGTGATGCCGAAGGTGCTGGCGCTGGCCATCGCCATGCCGCTGCTGGTGATCTGGACCGATGCCGCCGCACTGATGGGCGGCATGGCGGCGGCAATGATCGAACTCAACCTGTCGCCCGCCTATTTCCTCCAGAAGCTGCCGGATGCGGTGCCGCTGGCGAATTACACGATCGGCCTGGCCAAGGGCGCGGTGTTCGGCAGCCTGATTGCGCTGGTGGCCTGCCATTTTGGTCTGCGCATCAAGGCCAATACCGAAAGCCTCGGACAAGGCACCACGACGTCGGTGGTCACGGCGATCACGGTGGTGATCCTGGCCGATGCGGTGTTTGCCATCGTCTTCAATGGGGTGGGGTTTTAGATGGAAACACTGAGCATCGATCCAGCCGAGCCGTCCGATCCGTCGAAAAGCAACCCGACCGCGCCGATCATCCAGATCGAGCACCTGGTGTCGCGCTTCGGCGACTTCGTGGTGCACGAGGACCTGAACCTGTCGATCGCGCCCGGCGAAATCGTGGCTCTGGTGGGCGGTTCCGGCTCCGGCAAGACCACCCTGCTGCGCCAGATCCTTGGCCTGGAAAAACCGGCTGCCGGTTGCGTGCGGGTCTTCGGCGAAGACATCAACGGTTCCGACAGCGTGCGCCTGCAGCAGTTGCGCAACCGCTGGGGCATGTTGTTCCAGCAGGGCGCGCTGTTCTCGGCCCTGACCGCGTTCGACAACGTGGCCCAGCCGATGCGCGAACTGGGCGCCCTGCCGGAGGCGCTGATCCAGGATGCGGTCCTGCTGAAGCTGCAGATGGTCGGACTGGATGCCCAGCAGGGCCGAAAGATGCCGGCCGATCTGTCCGGCGGCATGGTCAAGCGGGTCGCCCTGGCGCGTGCGCTGGCGTTGGAACCCGAACTGCTGTTCCTGGATGAACCGACCGCCGGCCTCGACCCCAGCCTGTCGGACAGCTTCGTCGAACTGATCGCCGCGATGCATCGCGAAATGGCGTTGACGGTGGTGATGGTGACGCACGACCTGGACACCATCTTCGCACTTGCAACAAAGATCGCGGTGCTGGCCGACCGTCACGTGATTGCATACGGCACGCCGGAACAGGTGTTGAAGGTGGAGCATCCCTTCATCCAGGAATTTTTTCTGGGCCAGCGCGGCAAGCGCGCCATGGCGGCGCTTCAGGCAGCGCGGCCGCAGGGGCCCGCCGTCGCAGCCGACGTGGTCACCGACGTGGTCACCGGCGTGGCAACCGGCGCATCCGAGGTCGAGCCTGCCGGCCAACCGGCCGAACCACTTTTCGATCACGCACCGACGAACATGAAATGAGTCCCATTGATGGAAAATAAATCGCATGCACTGCTGGCCGGCGTCTTCACGCTGGTGCTGGCAATCGCCGCCATTCTTCTCGGCCTGTGGTTCAACCGCGACCGTGTCGAGTGGGTACCGTATGAAATCGCCACCAAGTTGTCGGTGCCGGGTCTCAATCCCCAGGCAGCGGTGCGCTTTCGCGGCCTCGACGTCGGCCGGGTCGACAAGATCGTCTTCGATCCGGCGGTGCCCGGGCAGATCCTGGTGCGCATCAGCGTCAAGCCGGACACGCCGATGACCCGCTCGACCTACGCCACCCTGGGTTACCAGGGCGTGACCGGCATCGCCTATGTGCAGCTCGACGACGACAGCAAGCAGCCGGTACGCATGAGCAGCAGCAAGGACCAGGTCGCGCGGATCGAATTGCGCCCCAGCCTCTTCGACAACCTGCAGACCAAGGGCCTGGCGATCCTGGAACAGACCGAGGCCCTGACCAAGCGCTTCAACACGCTGCTCGATCCGGCCAACCAGAAAGCGATGCTGGCCGCGTTCGACAATGTCAGCCGCGCCGCCACTGCGATCGAGGCGATACCGCGCCAGCTCGAGCCGACCCTGGCCAAGCTGCCGGAGCTGACGGTGCAGACGCAAAAGACGCTGGCGTCGGTGTCCGACCTGTCGAAGAATGCCAGCGCCCTCTCCAATAACCTCAACCAGATCGCCACCGGCCTGACGGTGCCGGGCGGGCCGCTGCAGACCTTCACCACCAGCGCCGAGCGGATCGGATCGGTCGCCAATCAGTTCGAGCTCGATATCCTGCCGCTGGCGCACGATACGCAATCGACCCTGCGCAATCTGAACCGCACCCTGGACAGCTTCAACCAGCGCCCGCAAAGCATCCTGTTCGGCGCCTCGAAGATCGCGCCGGGCCCGGGCGAATCCGGTTTCGGAACGCAAAAATGACGTGTAATCTCACTTTGACAAGGCCTTCCATGACGACCCGATTGCCGAGATTGGCGAGCGCGCCACAGTTGCTGACGGCGCTTCTGCTTTGTACAGGACTGCTCTCAGGCTGCGCTTCCAGCAAGGGGGCCGAGCCCGTCGCGTATGACCTTGGAACGATGGGGGCGATGCCGGCCAACGGCGGCGCGACGACTGCGACAATTGCGCCGATCACAGTGGCCGATGTCACCAGCGCGCCCTGGCTCGACAGCCAGATGATGCATTTCCGGCTCAGTTACGCCAACGACCAGCAGCCGCGCCCGTACGCCACCAGCCGCTGGAGCATGCCGCCGCCGCAATTGCTGAGCCAGCGCATCAAGGCGCGCATGGCGCAGGCAGGCGTGTCGGTGCTTTCGGGTTCGGACGGCGCCATCAACGTGCCGCTGCTGCGCATCGAGGCCGACGATTTTTCGCAGCGCTTCGATAGCCCGGGCAGCAGCGACGTGCATGTGGCGTGGCGCGCCTCGGTGTTCAACGGCCGCTTGCTGGTGGCGCAAAAAACGTTCGAGCAACAACGTCCTGCTACCGGCGCCGATGCTGCCGGCGGCGCGCGCGCGCTGGCAATCACCACGGATGCGCTGATCGGTGACATGATGGCGTGGCTGGCAACGCTGCCGGTGAAACGATCGATGCCGTGACCGGTGGTGCGCATGACGCAGGAAGTACCTGAACTGACCAATCCCTCTCTGCAGCAACCGCAGCAGTTTCCGCGCTTGCGGTCGTCCGTGTTCGCGCGCGTGGCGCTGCTGGTGTATGTGCTCCTGATCGCCTATGCCAGCTGGTATCCGTTCAGTGGCTGGCGCGTCAGCGGCCTGTCGCCGCTGGCGTTCGTGGCCACACCGCTGCCGCACTACTGGACCGGTTTCGACCTGGTGACCAACGTGGTGGCCTACATTCCGCTGGGAGTATTGATCGTATTCGCGCTATTTCCACTGCTGCGCGGCTGGTCGGCGGTGCTGCTGGCGATTATCGGCGGCATCCTGTTGTCGGGCACGATGGAAGCGGTCCAGACGTTTCTGCCCAGCCGCGTCTCGTCGAATCTGGACCTGCTGACCAACACCATCGGCGTCTGCATCGGCGCACTGTTCGCACCGGCCCTGACGCGCTATTTTCTGGAAGACAGCCGCTTGCTGCAGCTGCGCCAGCTTTGGTTCACCCAGCAAGCCAGCCGCGGCTTCCTGGTCCTGGCGCTCTGGCCGCTGGCGCAGATCTATCCGCAATCGTATCTGTTCGGTCACGGCCAGCTGCTGCCGCTGCTCTCTGAATGGCTCACCGGCCTGCTGTCGATGCCGCTCGACCTGGGTGCGTTGCTGCGCCGTGGCACCGATCTGAGCGCCGAACAGTACTGGCTGTCCGAAGCCGTCATCACTGCCTGCGGCGTGAGTGGCGCGGTGCTGTGCCTGCTGTGCGTGTTGCGCAGCCGGGCGCCGCGCTGGGTGCTGCTGCCGCTTTTCATCGGCGCCGCACTGGTGGTCAAGTCGCTCACGAGTGCCCTGCTGTTCGGACCGGAAAACGCCTTCGGCTGGCTCACGCCGGGCGCCGAGGGTGGCTTGCTGCTGGGCGTGGTGATGCTGACCGGCCTGGTGGCGGCGCGCCGGGTAGCACAACGCAGGGTGGCGGTACTGATGCTGAGCATTTGCCTGCTGGCGCTCAACGCCGCGCCGGCCAATCCCTACTTCATCGCGACGATGCAGGGCTGGACGCAGGGGAAATTCCTGAACTTCAACGGCGCCGCGCAATTCCTGTCACTGCTCTGGCCATTCCTGGCGCTGTGGTTCCTGCTGCACCGGACGCACATGACCAAGCCGCTCGAGCGCCGGGCGGCGGCCGGTGGCAATTGAGCGCGGGCGCGCCTTCTACACTTCCAGGTCCGGTGTATCATCGACTCACGCTGGCAGGCGACCATCGCGCCCGACCCGGTTCGCATCCGGTTTGCATTCGGTTCGCATTCGCGCACTTGACAGCGCAATACCGATTCCTTGACCCCATCCACCGATCATGACCGACAAGCCCTATTTCGAACAACACGTTTTCATCTGCATGAATCAGCGCGAAGACGGCCGCCCGTGCTGCGGCGCCCAGGGCGCACAGTCCGCGCAAAAACACGCGAAACGGCGCCTGAAGGAGCTCGGCCTGAACGGCCAGGGCAAGATCCGCATCAACCAGTCCGGTTGCCTGGACCGCTGCGAAGAGGGACCGGTGCTGGTGATCTATCCGCAAGGCACCTGGTACACCTATGTCGACAACAGCGACATCGACGACATCATCGACACCCATCTGGTCGGCGGCAAGATCGTCGAACGCCTGAAAATCTGAGCGCACCGAGCACCGCTGCCATGAACGTACACACCCGCCCCTTCACCCTCGACGGCACTGCCGGCGCGCTCGAATGCGCGCTCGACGCGCCCGATGCCGAGGAATTCCCGGTACCACGCGGCATCGCCCTGATCGGCCATCCGCATCCGCTGTACGGCGGCACGATGGACAACAAGGTGGTGCAGACGCTGGCGCGGGCATTCGTGTCGATCGGGTATGTCGCGGTACGGATGAATTTTCGCGGCGTCGGCGGCTCGGCCGGCACGCACGACGAAGGTCGCGGCGAGACCGACGACATGGCGCTGCTGCATGCGCACCTGGCGCAGCAGTATCCGGGCAGCCCGGTGGCGCTGGCCGGTTTTTCCTTCGGCACCTTCGTCATGGCGCAATTGCAGCAGCGCCTGGAAGCTGCCGGCACGCCTGCCGAACGGCTGGTGCTGGTCGGCTGCGCCGCCGGCAAATGGGCCATGCCGAACGTACCGTCGAACACCATCCTGATCCATGGCGAAGTCGACGACACCATTCCGCTGACCGCCGTGCTGGACTGGGCGCGGCCGCAGGACCTGCCGGTGATCGTGATTCCCGGCGCCGATCATTTCTTTCACCGCAAGCTGCAACATATCAAGAACTTGCTGGTCGAAATGTGGCGTCGCGGATAGGGTTATTGCCGCGCTCGGCGCGACGCCCGGTGCAAACTCGAGACATGCTGCATTCAAGCCTACTTTCCAAGCGGTATAATCTAACCCCGAATCAACATTCGTAGGCGCACCGGCAATACCGCTGCCCGCTTTCCGAGCCACGCAACCGACGTTGCGGGGCGGCGCCGGCCAGGTGCTGCGCACCCACGATCACCCTCTACCCAAATCTGATGAAAAAACTCTGCGCGGCAATTGCCGCAACCGTATTCTCCATTTCCATCGTCTTTGCCCAGAACGTGCCGCCGCCGGCCGTCGCCGCGAAGTCATGGCTGCTGCTCGACGCCACCAGCGGCCAGGTGCTGGCATCGCAAGAACCGAACCTGCGCATCGAGCCGGCATCGCTGACCAAGATCATGACGGCCTACCTGTCGTTTGCCGCGATCCGCGACAAGAAACTCGCCATGGACCAGATGGTGAACGTGTCGGTGCGCGCCTGGAAAGTCGATCCAAGCAGCTCGAAGATGTTCATCGATCCGGCCACCCCAGTATCGGTTTCGGACCTCCTGCATGGCTTGATGGTCCAGTCCGGCAACGATGCCGCAGTGGCCCTGGCCGAGGCCGTGGCGGGCTCGGAAGATACCTTCGTCGTGCTGATGAATCGCGAAGCCGAGCGCATGGGCTTGAAATCCACCCATTTCGGCAATCCGCACGGCTTGCCGAGCAAGGAAAACTATTCGACCGCGGCCGATCTGTCGACCCTGGCCACGCGCGTGATCGCCGACTATCCGGATTTTTACAAGATCGATTCGGTGAAGAGTTTTACCTATAACAAGATCAAGCAACCGAACCGCAACCGCTTGCTGTGGCTCGATCCGACCGTCGACGGCATGAAGACCGGGCATACGGAAGGCGCTGGGTACTGCATGATCGCCTCGGCGCATCGGCCCAACGGCAGCGGCGAGCGGCGCCTGATTTCGGTCGTCATCGGCACCAGTTCCGACCAGGCCCGCACTGCGGAGAGCCAGAAATTGCTGAACTGGGGTTTCCAGAATTTCGATACCGTCAAACTGTATGCGAAGGGCCAGGCCATCGATACGCCGCAAGTCTGGAAAGGCGCCTCCAACCAGGTCAAGATCGGCTTCAACCGGGATGTCTGGGTCACCCTGCCGAAGGGGTTGGCCGGCAAGATGAAACCGGTACTCGAGCGGCGCGATCCGCTGGTGGCGCCGATTGCCGAAAACAGCCAGGTCGGCACCATGAAGCTGATGGTCGACGGCAAATCCGTCACCGAGCTGCCGGTGCTGGCGCTGGAGCAGATTGCGCAGGCAAGCATTTTCGGACGCGCCTGGGATTCGGTACGGTTGCTGTTCAAGCGCTCCTGAACAAGGGGAACGCGGGGAACACGGGAAACACGGAAAATACGGAAAACGCAGGCATCGCGGCCAGGCGCCCGCGGCAGTGACGGCGCACAGTCGCATGCTTTTTTTGCATCACGGACACTAGGCCGCCGTGCAAGAATGGTGTGCCCCTCTCCATTCACTTCAGTCAAGGAAAATTCTTCATGTCCACGCTCGCCGAACCCCTGGTCTACCTCAATGGCGCCATGTCGCCGATCGCCGACGCCAAGGTGTCGGTGCTGGATCGCGGCTTCATCTTCGGCGACGGCATCTATGAAGTCATTCCGATCTACGGGCGCCGGATGTTCCGTGCGACGCACCACATGGCGCGGCTGTTTCGCAGCCTGAAAGCGATCTCCATACCGAATCCGCATACCGAAGCCGAATGGATGGCGCTGATCGACCAGGTGGTGGCCGCCCATCCGGCCGATGACCAGATGGTGTACCTGCAGATCACCCGCGGCGTCGCAAAACGCGCCCATGCCTTCCCGGCCGATATCACGCCGACCGTCTTCATCATGACCAATCCGATTCCATTGCCGTCGATGGCGACCCGGGCCGCCGGCGTTGCTTGCGTGACGATGGAAGACAAGCGCTGGCTGCATTGCGAGATCAAGTCGATTTCGCTGCTGGGCAATGTCCTGGCAGCGCAGAATGCGGTTGAGAACGACGTCACCGAATCGATCCAGTTCCGCGATGGTTTCCTGACCGAGGCGTCCTCCTCGAATGTCTGGATCGTCAAGGATGGCGTATTGATGGGCCCGCCCAAGGACAATCTGATCCTGGAAGGCATCCGCTACAGTCTGATCCAGGAATTGTGCGCCGCTGGTGACATTCCGATGCAGGTGCGGCGAATCACTCGCGCCGAAGTGTTCGCCGCCGATGAACTGCTGCTGACCTCGGCGACCAAGGAAGTGCTGCCGGTGGTGACGTTGGACGGCCAGCCTATTGGCAATGGCAAACCCGGCCCCATCTATGCAAAACTGTACGAAGCGTATCAAGCAGCCAAAGCGGCCGCCTGAGCATCATTCTCTCGTACAGCTGGCCGCTCAGGCTTAACCGGCAGAGGACCCGCATCATGACTGACACGAACATTGACACAAGCGCCGGCACACCCAGCGCAGCCAATCCGGACGACGGTAACGAGCGTGTCTCGCTGATCGAATATCCGAGCGATTTTCCGATCAAGATCATGGGTCCGTCACATGAGCACTTCGCCCACACGATGATCGAGGTGGTGAAGCAATTCGATCCGGATTTCGATGCGGCCACGCTGGAGCTGCGGCCTTCGGCCAATGGCAATTACCTCGGCGTTACCGCAACAGTGCGCGCCACCAGCCGCCAGCAGCTCGACGACTTGTACCGGGCGCTGTCGTCGCATCCGATGGTCAAGGTCGTGCTTTGAATCGGATCGAAAGCGTGCTGTGACGGTCGCTGACCAGCCGTGCGAAATCGTCGCCATCGGCGAGCCGATGATCGAGTTCAATGAAACCTCGCCTGCGCAGTATCTGCAGGGCTTCGGCGGCGACACTGCCAATTTTGCGGTTGCTGCTGCCCGCCAGGGCGCGCGCACTGCGTATTACACTCGGCTGGGCGATGACCATTTTGGCCGGATGCTGCTGGCCTTGTGGGAATGCGAAGGCATCGACGCCGGCTCTGTACAGATCGATGTGGCGGCTCACACCGGCATCTATTTCGTCAATCACGGTGTCGACGGTCACCAGTTCCATTACCTTCGCGCCGGCTCAGCGGCGTCCCGCATGCAGCCGGACATGCTGCCGGCCCGGCTGATTCGCGATGCGCAATTTCTGCACGTCTCGGCCATCAGCCAGGCCATCAGCGCAAGCGCTTGTGCAACGGTAAGGCACGCCATCGCGATTGCCCGCAGCGCCGGCACGCGCGTCGCGTACGACCCCAATCTGCGCCTGCGGCTGTGGCCGCTCGAGCAGGCGCGCGCCGAAATCGAAGCGACCATCGCGCATACCGACGTGTTCCTGCCGAGCCTGGACGAAGCCCGCACCCTGGCTGGAACCGAGAGTATGGCCGGTGTCTTCGACTGGTGTGCAAGCTGCGGTGCGCGCCAGGTTGTGCTCAAGTGCGGTGTTGACGGCGCCTGGGTCTGGGACGGCGCGCAGCGCATACCGCGCCATGTGGCGCCGATACGCGTGCAGCCGGTCGACGCCACCGGCGCCGGCGATTGTTTCGATGGAGCCTTGGTCGCGCGCCTGGTGGCCGGCGACAGCCTGGACGACGCGGCGCGCTATGCCAATGTCGCCGCCGCCTTGTCAACCACCGGTTATGGCGCCATCGCGCCGATTCCCGATACCGCTACCGTATTGATGCAATTGACCAGGGGCCTGTTGGGCGCATAGCCGTTCGTCGACCAGACCGTCGGCGCACCACGCTTTCGACCGGCCCTCGGTTTTCCGTCAGAACACCCAGAGTGCTTCCGGCGGAAAATCGAGCCAGTAGTCGCCCGGCGCCAACCGCTGGGTGGCATACGCCCTCACCCCTACCTCAGCCTGTCCCTCCGCATGGAACAGGCATTCCCAGCGGTCGCCCAGGTACATGCAGGTCGACAGCGGCAAGAGAATGGAATTGATGCCGCGGCTGTCGGATACCTTGACCTGTTCCAGCCGGATCAGTGCCGTCACCTCATTGCTGAAACTGCCACCACGTGGCGTCCCTGAAAGTTGGGTGCCGTTGATGTCGAGGGTGACGTGCTGGCCCTCGCGCCCGACGACCTTTGCCTTCATGCGATTGTTACTGCCCATGAATTCAGCGGTAAACAATGTGTCCGGTGTCTGGTACATGCTCTGCGGCGAACCCTGCTGTTCGATCTTGCCGTTATTCAGTAACAGGATGCGATCCGAGATCGCCATCGCCTCGGCCTGGTCGTGCGTGACCATCAGCGCCGACAGGCCCAACCGCACGATCAATTCGCGCAGGAAGGCGCGCGCTTCTTCGCGCAGCTTCGCGTCCAGGTTCGACAGTGGCTCGTCGAGCAGGATCACCGGCGGGTTGTAGACCAGGGCGCGGGCGATCGCCACCCGTTGCTGCTGGCCGCCGGAAAGCTGATGCGGAAAGCGCTCGCCCAGATGGCCCAGGCCGAGCTGGCCCAGCACATCCTTGACACGCGTGGCGATATCACTGCCGTTCAACTTGCGCAGTTTCAGGCCATAGCCGACGTTGTCGTTGACCGACTTGTGCGGCCACAGCGCATACGACTGGAACACCAGTCCCAGATTGCGCTGCTCGGCCGGCATTTCGAAATGTCTGGCGCCGTCGTAGACCGTGCGCTCGCCGATGGTGATCGTGCCGCTCTTGGGCGACTCCAGGCCGGCCACGGCGCGCAGCAGCGTGGTCTTGCCGCTGCCCGAAGGCCCGAGCAGGGCGACGACCTCGCCGCGTTCCAGTTGCATCGACACGCCCTTCAAAATCTGGTTGGCGGCGGCGCCGGTGCCGTAGTCGAGATGGATGTCGTTGACGGAAAGTTCAGCCATGATGATCCCTTGCGAATGTGAGGTTCAATGTCGTGCAGCGTGGTGACGGCAGGACGCCGCAGCGTCCGGCGGATGGAGGGCGGTCATTCATGCAGCTTCACCCCGAAACGCAGCGCGATTGCCAGCCCGATCGCCACCAGCGTGATGTTGATGAACGACAGCGCCGCCACCAGATCGACCGCACCGGCGCCCCACATCGAGACGATCATCGCGCCGATCACTTCGGTGCCCGGCGAGAGCAGGTAGACGCCGGTCGAATATTCGCGCTCGAAGATCAGGAACACCATCAGCCAGGCGCCGATCAGGCCGTAGCGCACCAGCGGCAAGGTGACATCGCGCGTGACCTGGCCCCGCGTGGCGCCCACTGCCCGTGCGGCTTCTTCCAGTTCCGGCCCGACCTGCAGCAGCGCGGTGGTAATCAGACGCAAGCCGTACGCCATCCAGACCACCGAGTAGGCCAGCCAGACCGAGAAGATGGTCGAGCGCAGCGCCCGCAACTGCGGAATGAAGTGTTCCGACAACCAGGCCGCAACCTGGCTCCCTGTATTCTCGACCAGCCACTTCAAGCCATTGTCGAGCACTGCCGGCACGAACAGGAACACCCACAAAAATGCCAGTCCCGCCAGCAAACCCGGCACCGCGCGCGGCACCAGCACGCTGTAGTCGAGCAGGCGGGTGATACCGTCCGGCTTGCGGTGCATCGCCATCGCAACGCCGCAATAACAGGCCACGGCAATGGCGCCGCCGAAGACACCGATCAGCACCGTGTTCAGGATGCCGCGCATGAGCGACGGTTGATCGGCGATATCCTTGAAATGCTGCAACGTCAGCACGTCGACCAGGCGCACGCCCTCGCCCCAGTTGGAGACGAAGGCGCGCAGCACGATGCCGGAAATCGGGATGATCACCGTGACCATCAGCCACAGTGCGATGACGGCAATGGCGATCCATTTCCAGCGTCCGAGCGGCAGCGGTTTCTGGCGCGAGCCCTTGCCCTTGATGGCGACATACTTGTTGGCTGATTTGAGCAACCAGCGCTGCACCATCACCAGCGGCAGGGTGACAGCGACCAGGCACACGGCAACTGCCGCCATCAGGTGATACGAGGGTGTACCCAGCTTGTTGGTCAGCTTGTACAGGTAGGTGGCGATCACGAGGTGGCCCTCCGGATCGCCCAATACCAGTACCAGGCCGAAGACTTCGAAGCCCAGAAAGAACACCAGCACGCCGGAGTACGCCAGCGCCGGCATGATCATCGGCAGCGAGACATTGCGCATGACCTGCAAGGGCGATGCGCCGGCAACCCGCGCGGCTTCCTCGACATCCGAGCCGAGGCTTTTGAGCGCAGCCGACGCATACAGGTAGACGTGCGGCACGTGCGTCAGCCCGGCGATGATGACGATGCTCGGGAAGGCGTAGACGTTCCAGGGATCGGCCGTGATCCCTACCAGTTCCAGCAAGCCCTTCATCCACAACGTGTAGAAACCGACCGGCCCCATCGACACCACATAGCCGAAACCGATCACCATCGGCGAGACGAAGATCGGCACCAGCAGCAGCGGCGCGATCAGATTACGTCCCGGCAGATCGGTGCGCACCATCAGGAATGCCAGGATGCCGCCGAGCGGCACGGCAATTAGTGCCAGCCCGGTGGCGAGAATGAAGCCATTGACGAATGCGACGCGGAAATCCGGATCGTCGAAAATGAAACGGTACGGATCCAGGCTGAACACCTTGACCGGCATGAAGAACGGCGCCGACAGAAAGCTCTGATAGAAGATCAGGCCCAGCGGCAGAAAGATCGCAATGATCGTCAGCATGACGACCACGCCGCGCGACAGATTCAGACGGCCGAACCAGGACGGCTTGCCGGCCGAACCGGACAAGGGCAATGAAAGAGCTTGCATGATTTACCCCTGCAGGGAAAGGGAGTGGGGAATGGGGCGCCGGTCGGCGCCCGTGGACGGCATCGAAGGGGCGTCGGCACTTGCGCGTCGACCCCTTGCTCGTCGGCGCTTGCTCGGCGACCCTTACTTCTTGCCGGCGGCTTCTTTCCACTGCTTGAGGAATGCCAGGCGCTTGGTCTGATCCAGGTACTGCAGCAGCATCGGATTGACCGGTACCGGCTTGAGCGCGGTGCCGTACTGCTTGGCCAGCGCGGCCGACGTGGTCTCGCCGGTAACGTCGGCCCGGATCGAGAACAGCTGTGACTCGTTGGCGATCACGGTCTGGCCGCGCTTGGAGAGGATGTAGTCGAGCCACAACTTGGCGGCATTGACGTCCTTGGCAGCCTTGCTGATGAACATGACGCGCGACATCACCAGTGCGTAATCCTTCGGTACCGAGACGCCGATGCCAGGATCCTTTTTCGCCCGCGCCAGGGCGTAGGAACCGAGGATGTTGTAGCCGATCAGATTCTCGCCAGAGGAGATCCGCTCCAGCATGGTGCCGGTCGACGATTGCACCCGCACGGCGGCATCGCCCAGGGTTTTTGCGAGCGCCCAGAACTGTGGGTTTTCGCGCGAATCCTGGGTAATGAACATGAAGCCGACGCCGGATTTTTCGATGTCGTAGGTGGTGACCTTGTTCTTGTACTTCTCGGCGTGCGTCGTCAGGAGCTTGGCGAATTCGGCATGCGTGGTCGGCACTTCGGCCAGCGGCACCAGGCGCTTGTTGTAGACGAACACGGCCGGCTCGTACGTCGTGCCATATGCCATGTCTTTCCAGCTCGCCCAGGCCGGTATGCCTGCCTGCTCGGGCGATTTGTAGGTCAATGCCTGGCCTTCGGAGGCCAGCTTGATCTGCAGGTCCATCGCCGACGACCAGAGCACGTCGGCAGTGGCGCCGCCAGCGGCCGTCTCGGAGATGAAGCGGTTGTAGACCTCGGTGGTGTTCATGTCGTTGTATTCGACCTTAACGCCGGGATACAGCGCGCTGAAATCCTTGATCAGTGGCTCCGCGGCCTTGGTATCGGTGGCACTGTAGATCACCAGCTTGCCTTCTTTTTTTGCCGCGTCGATGATCTTGGCATAGTCGGCGGGATAGCCGGCCGGTACCTGAGCGAAGGCGGTGCTGCCCAGCGCGGCGGCGATGGCCAGCACCACGTGCGAAGCGCGCATCGGGCGCGTGCCGTGTGGATGGATCGTCGATTGTGCTTGCATGGTTCGTCTCCTGTTTATTATGGTGAAATCGTCGTGCTGATGTGTCCTGCAAAATTCTGGCGCTGCGCGGTTTTCTTCTATCCTGCCGATCCTGCCGATCCTGCTGGTCCTTCCGATCCTATAATCCCGGGCGCCTGCGTTTCGCCCTTTTCTTCCAATATGCCGGCAAGGCAGGAACTGCCCGGCGTCAACGCACCAGGTCGAATTTCACCGCTTGCCGATGGTAACCCTCGACCGTGGTCCTGATGTAGTCGGTCAGGGTAGCGCCCGTCATGGCAAACGGATACAGGCCGCTGCTGGCGCGCTGGCGATCGAACTCGGGGGTGCGCATCAGTTGCGCGAAACGCTCGACCCATTGCCGGTAATCCGCATCCGACACCTTCGGCCCCATGTAAAAACCGCGGATGGTCGGCCAGCTGACATCGAAGCCCTGTTCCCGCGCCGTCGGCACGTCTGCCATGGCGCCCGGCAAGCGCGCATCCGACAGCACCGCCAGGATGCGCAGCTTGCCGTCCTGCGCATGCACCCGCGCTTCCGATGCATCGCCCGAGACGACCTGAACGTGGCCGGCCAGCAGCGCCGTGAACGATTCGCCGCCACCTTCGAAAGCGACGAAGCGCAGCGACTTCGGCTCGATCTGGCGGCGCTTGGCCAGCAGCGCCATTTTCAACCAGTCCTGGCTGCCGGCGGTGCCGCCGGTGCCGATCGCGATCGCGGCCGGATCGCGCTTCAAGGCGTCCAGCAGCTGGCGCAAGCTCTGATATGGCGAATCGCGGCGCACCGCGATCATGCCGTAGTCGGTGCCGACCGCTGCGACCCAGCGCACGTCGCCCGGCGCCGCATTGCCGAACTTGCCCTGCGCCAGATTCAACAGCGAGCCACCCGAAAACGCGACCAGCGTATCGGCTTCACCGCGGCGCTGTGTGATGATCGACGTCCAAGCCACGGCGCCGATACCGCCGGGCAGATAACTGATGCGCAGCGGCGCCCCGTTCTGCAGCACCTTCTGCGCCAGCTTGCAGGTGATATCCATGCCGCCGCCGGGCTTGGCCGGCACCACGCATTCGACGCCGGTGGGCGCTGCAGCCGTAGCAGCCGCAGCAGGCAGGGGACACGAGGTTGCCAGCATCATCGCCAGCACGACCCACGGCGCAGCCGCCGGCGAGGCCGGATGCGAAAGGCAGTGCGTCAGCAGGTGAATGAAACGTGGCGTCATGGCGCAGATCAGAAAAACTCCCTGGACCGCGCGGTACGGACGGTCGTGTTCGAGCGCCACCGCACTGCGTTCAGGGTGCGTGCAGGATAGTCGACGAATCTTTCAGTCGGCTTTCAATGGCGGCGCAGCGATAGTTGCCAACCCGCCAGACTTGCGTATCATCCAACGTTGGCCTGCGTCGCCCGGCGCACCTTCATTACGCGTTCAATGAGAATACTGCTGGTCGAAGATCATGCCGAATTGGCGCGCTGGCTGGCACGGGCCCTGCACGATGCGCACCTGAGCGTCGAATGCGCCGCCAACGGCGCCGATGCCGACAGCCTGCTGCATACCCAGCAATATGCGCTGGTGATCCTCGACCTGACTTTGCCGAAAATGGATGGGCTGGAGGTGCTCAAGCGCCTGCGCGCACGCGGCAGCAAGACACCGGTACTGATCCTGACTGCCCGGGGCGGCCTGAACGAGCGGGTGCAGGGTCTGAACCTGGGCGCCGACGATTACCTGGCCAAGCCGTTCGAGCTGGCCGAGCTGGAAGCGCGGGTCAAGGCTTTGCTGCGCCGCAGTCAGGGCAACGAACACGTGGTACTGCAGTGCGGCGCACTGGCCTTCGATACCGTCTCGCGCATGTTCGTCTACGGCGATGCGGCGCTGGCCTTGACCCCGCGCGAACATGCGGTGCTGGAGGCGCTGATCACCCGCGCCGGCCGGGTGGTGCCGAAAGAGAAACTCTTCGACGAAGTCTTTTCGCTGCAGACCGACGCCAGCATCGACGCCATCGAGATCTATATCCACCGCCTGCGCAAGAAGCTCGAGCGCCAGGAGAGCGGCCGGGTCGGGATCGTGACGTTGCGCGGCCTGGGTTATCTGTTGCAGCAGGCCGAGCCTGCATGAAGCCATTTCCCGATGCCACCGCGGCAGACGCAGCGGCCGGCGTCACGGCGCAGCCTCTGGGCAGCCTGCGCAGCCAGCTGCTGCGCTGGTTGCTGATACCGCTGACGGTCCTGGTCTGCCTCGATGCGGTATCGGTCTACCGCAATGCGCTCGACGCCGCCGACCTGGCCTACGACCGCTCGTTGCTGGCCTCGACCCGGGCGCTGGCGGAACGCGTCACCATCGTCGCCGGCAAGGTCGTGGCCGACGTGCCGTACATGGCGCTTGACAGCTTCGAGACCGATACCCTGGGCCGCCTGTACTACAAGGTCACCGGCATCGACGGCGAATTCGTCTCCGGTTATGCCGACCTGCCGGCCGTGCCGGCCAATGTGCCGCGCTCGGATGCGTATCCGGCGCTGGTGCGCTTCTATCACGCCCGCTATCGCGACCAGGACGTGCGCATCGCGGCGCTGCATCAGCCGGTGTACGACGATTCGATGCGTGGCATCGCCCTGATCCAGGTCGGGGAAACGCTCGACGCGCGGCGCGGCCTGACGCGCAAGATACTGTTCGATACGTTGTGGCGCCAGGCAGTGCTGGTGCTCACGGCAGCCCTGCTGGTGTGGTTCGCGGTGCGCTTCGTTCTGCGTCCGCTCAAACGCCTGACCGCCGAAGTCGCGGCACGCTCGCCGACGGACCTGTCCGGTTTCGACGTCGCCCTGGTACACCGCGAGGTGCGACCGCTGATCACCGCAATGAACGGCTACATGCTGCGCCTGCATAGTTTGATCGCCGGCCAGCGGCGCTTCATTGCCGATGCCTCGCATCAATTACGCACGCCCCTGACGGTCCTGAAGACCCAGGCCGAGCTGGCCCTGCGCGAGAACGATCCGCACAAGATGCGCGAGATCGTCGCCAGCATCGCCGCCACCACCGACTCCGCCGTACATCTGGCCAATCGCCTGCTGACCCTGGCGCGTGCCGAGCACGGCGCGGCCGAAGGTGGACTGCAGCCGGTCTCGCTGACGGCCCTGGTGCGCCAGGTCGGGCTGGAACTGGCTGATCGGGCGGTCGGCAAGCGCATCGATCTGGGCCTGGAAACGGTTCGCGAGAGCGATGTCGAGGTCAGCGCCAACCCGCTGCTGTTGCACGAGCTGATCGTCAACCTGGTCGACAATGCGCTGGCCTACACGCCCGCCGGTGGCCGCGTGACCTTGCGCGTGCACCCGGCGCCGCCGCAACTCGAAGTCGAGGATAGCGGCATCGGCGTGGCGGCTGCGGAGCGCGAACGCATCAGCGCGCCCTTCTACCGCTCGCCCGCAGCGCAAGCCATGCATCCCGGCGGCGCCGGCCTCGGCCTGGCGATCGTCGGCGACATCGCCGCCCTGCACGGCGCCCGTCTGACGCTGGCCGCTGCCAGGAGCGGCACCGGCTTGCTGGTGCAAGTGGCCTTTCCGATCCGGTTGCAGCGCACGGCGCACAGGCCGGCCTTGCGCCGCCACACGACGCCGGACTGAATGATTCGTTACACTGGCGGCATGTCGTCGACCCGCCTGTCCCCACCAGCCATGCCAATGCCCGAGATCCAGATCCTCGATCGCGGCCGGGAGGCGTATGCGCTTACTTACGCGGCCATGCGGGCATTCACGGACGAGCGCGATGCCGCCACACCGGATCAACTGTGGATCGTCGAGCATCCACCGGTCTACACCCTGGGCCTGGGCGCCGATCCCGCGCACGTGCTGGTAGCCGGATCGATTCCGGCGATCCAGACCGACCGCGGCGGCGAGGTTACCTATCACGGCCCGGGACAGGCCATCGTCTACCTGCTGATCGACCTGCGGCGCGGCGCGCCAGGGGCGCGCCTGTACGCACGCGAGTTCGTGCGCGGCATCGAGCAAGCCGTCATCGATACCCTGGCCGCGTATAATCTGGCAGGAGAGCGGCATGCAGGCGCGCCGGGCATTTATCTGGCGGCTCCCGGACCTTGGCACGGAGCAAAAATTGCCGCGCTGGGCTTGAAGGTACGTGGCAATGGCTGCACCTATCATGGCGTGGCGCTGAACGTCGACATGGACCTGGCGCCGTTTGCCGGCATCAACCCTTGCGGCTACCCTGGATTGAAAACGGTCGACATGCACACGCTCGGCGTGATGGCGCCGTTGGCCGCGATCCAGGCGCTACTGTCGAAAAATTTGCAGTACAACCTGATCAACCGGTCGCCTGCGCCGTCGTCGGCCGCAGAACAGGCGCCTGCCTCAACCACCGGGCGCTGAGCGGCGATTGTGCCGCCGGAGAACTGGCGACGCAGCACCGACCGACGACGCCATACTGGACGCTTCATGACACCTGACACCGCTGAGACTATTTTCCCCGCTGCTGCTTCCGACCCATCGATGGCTGCGCCAGCGGTAGCGGTCATGCCGCCGCTGGCGTACGACCCGACCATCAAGCAAAAAGGCGCGGCCAAGACGATCCGCATTCCGATCAAGGTGATCCAGTCCGAGCGCCTGCCAAAGCCGGACTGGATTCGCGTCAAGGCGGCGCTACCGTCGAGCCGTTTCCAGGAGATCAAGGATGTCCTGCGCGCAAATCACCTGGTCACGGTGTGCGAGGAAGCCAGTTGCCCGAACATCGGCGAATGCTTCGGCAAGGGCACCGCCACCT
Organism: Herminiimonas sp.; assembly: GCA_043753685.1. Taxonomy (GTDB): domain Bacteria; phylum Pseudomonadota; class Gammaproteobacteria; order Burkholderiales; family Burkholderiaceae_D; genus JANXSS01. The sequence continues at coordinate 8,507 of JAYUWF010000374.1, read as the reverse complement.
TCATGATCATGGGCGACAAGTGCACCCGCCGCTGCCCGTTCTGCGACGTCGGTCACGGCCGTCCCGACCCGCTCGATGCCAACGAACCGGAAAACCTGGCGCGCACCATCGCGGCATTGCAATTGAATTACGTGGTGATCACCTCGGTCGACCGGGACGACCTGCGCGATGGCGGCGCTGCCCACTTCGCCGAATGCATCCGCCGGGTGCGCGAACTGTCGCCCGGCACCCGCATCGAGATCCTGACGCCGGATTTCCGCGGCCGCATGGACCGGGCCCTCGAAATCCTGAAGATGGCGCCGCCGGATGTCATGAACCACAACCTGGAAACCGTGCCGCGCCTCTACAAGGAAGCGCGTCCCGGTTCGGATTACGCGTATTCCCTGAACCTCTTGAAACGCTTCAAGGAACTGCATCCGGAAACTCCCACCAAGTCCGGCATCATGGTTGGCCTGGGTGAAACCGATGAGGAAATCCTGCAGGTGATGCGCGATCTGCGCGCGCACGGTATCGACATGCTGACGATCGGCCAGTACCTGATGCCGTCTGGCGACCACTTGCCGGTACGCCGCTACGTGCATCCGGATACCTTCAAGATGTTCGAAGTCGAAGCCATCAAGATGGGCTTCGCGCATGCGGCCGTCGGCGCCATGGTGCGCAGCTCATATCACGCTGACGAACAGGCGCACCAAGCTGGGGTGCGGTAGCGCACTGACCCGTGACCCGACCGGCTCGGTTCTACAAAAAAGCGCAGGCGCCCGTTAGGATGCCTGCGCTTTTTACATGCTGCGCGTTGGCGCAGCGGACCAATGTCAGGTTGAAGCGCGCAACTGATTGCGCAATTGCTTGATCTGGTCATGATTGCGCAGCACGCCCTGGTACTGGCGCTCCACCAGCGCCTGCACATCGGACGGCAAGCCTTGTGACAGCGCCTTCTTGTAACTTGCAACCGCCACGTCTTCGCCGCGCTCGACTTCATTGAGAATGGCGACGTCGTCCTGGCCGGTCACCATCGATTTGATATCGACCCAGCGCCGATGCAGCGTGCCACTGACGCTGCTGCTCTCGGTTGGCTTGCCGCCGTGCGCCAGCACGATATCCTGTAATTCCCGCACCGCTGCGGCGCAGCTGTCGGCACGGTTCTGGAACAGCGATTTCAGCTGCGCATCCTTGGCGTGTTCTGCAGAGGTACGAAAACCTTCTTCGCCGTCGCGGCTGGTCTCGACTAGATTGTTCAACGTTGAAATGAGGTCGTCTTGGTCCATGATGTTCTTCCTTTGGCGTAAAAATGATTGGTCCGCATCGGCCATGCCTATTCGGCAGTGCCCTTGGCAATGACAACGCATGCGGGTTTTTTATCCCATGGTCGATTTCTCCGTCCGGCACCCGGACGATGGTCAGGCCACAGCCCAAGAAACCAGCGTAGCAGCGGCAGATTCCGCTGCCGATAGGACAGGCGCTGATTGTCGTGTCAGACAATGTGAAGTGCCGCAGCCGGCGCCAGCAACACTTGCGAATGCGGAGTAATTTTCACAATCGAATCGATCGCCAGGATGGCGCGCGGGTCGCCCGCACGCGGCGCACGCCGCGCTGTAGGTGCGCACCTACGAAGGAAGGCGCGCAACGCCGATGGCGCCTGAGGGAAACTATGCACCACACTCATGGCACGACATGGAAATCGAAGAACCCGATGCACCGCTCCGCACACCTCACCGACAGCAACTGGCGAACTGCCGAAGGATCGGCTGGGTGCGCCTTGCTCGAAGCAGCCGGTGCGCCGCAGCCCCTGCAGACACGTTACAATCGTCGACGCGGCACCGCCGCTTCTGAGCGCGCTGCAACAAATTCGATTACTCCTGTCTACCTTGTGAAGGCATGCACCGGCAGTTCCGCCAGGCGCGTGACATTTATGATAAAAATTCTCGTAGTCGACGACCACGCCGTGGTGCGAGCGGGCGTCCAGTATTTCATCGCCGACATACCCGACATGCAGATTGCCGGCGAGGCCGCAACTGCCGAGGAAGCAATTCGGATGATTCGTGCGCAGGAATGGGACATCGTGCTGCTCGACATTGCCATGCCGGACAAGAGCGGTGTCGAAGTCCTGAAGCAGATCAAGCGCGAAAAACCGCATCTGCCGGTCCTGATCCTCAGCATGCACCCCGAAAATCGCTACGCCGTGCAGATTCTGCGCAGCGGCGCCTCTGGTTATGTGCAAAAGGAAGCGCTGGCGACCGAACTGGTCACGGCGATCCAGACAATCATGCGTGGTCACAAATACATCAGCTATGCAGTGGCGGAATTGCTGACCATGGATCCGGACACCGATACCGACAAACCGCTGCATGAAACCCTGTCGGCGCGCGAATATGAAATCTTCTACAAGCTCAGCCAGGGCGATGGCGTGACCAAGATCGCGGACGAACTCTGCCTGAGCGTCAAGACCGTCAGTACCTATCGCGCAAGGGTTTTGCAGAAGATGAACATGACCAGCAACGCCGACATCATTTATTACGCCATCAAGCAGAATCTGATCGACTGATGAACCCGCCCACGCCCTCCCGCACCGCCGAAACGGCGCCGCCGCTACGGGTTTTCCTGGTGGAAGACTCGGACGCGGTGCGGGAGCAGATCGTGGAAAACCTGTCGGACATTCCAGGCCTGGTGTTTGCCGGCTTTTCGGATACCGAAGGCGATGCGCTGGGGCAGCTGCAGGACGATTTCTTCGATGTGGTGATTTTCGACATCGAGCTAAAACAGGGAAATGGCATCAGCCTGCTGCGCAGCCTGGCCGGCACGCCACGCCTGCCGCAGAACCTCAAGATCATCTTCAGCAATAACGTCAGCAGTGCTTACCGCCGCGTCGGTGAACAATACGGCGTGCGGTACTTCTTCGACAAGACTTCCGAATTGCCAAGGCTGCGTCATTTGCTGGAACAGGTCACGCAGGGCATTTCAGTGCGCTGAGGTGTCCATTGCGTCCACACTGCCGTACCAGAACTATCCCGAGCAGCCCGCCCGTCGGGCACTTCCGACAACTCGCTTCGCCTTGTAGGACATTTGCTGGTGCTAAGTGCGCTAACCGCCTCAAGCCTTGCATCTCTTCATAGTAAAGTGCAACTTTCCGCAAGACCGCTTGTCGGCGTAATCCCACAGCCGAATGGGATGTACACCGATTCTGCCTACATGACCCCCATGTGATGATTCATTCACTGAAACACACATCACCAGGGAGATCTTCATGCCATCAGCCACCAACAGCTGTACCACTGCCGACAAGCGCGCAACTGCCAGCAACGGCGCCGTCGCCGCCATCAAGGCAAAAGCCGCCCGTGGCATGATTCAGCCAGGTCTGCGGCCGATCACCCCGGTTCGCCTGGCCGGCCTTTATGGTCACAATCCGCGTCAGAATCACATGCTGGCCGGGCTGTCCGACGCTGACTACGATCGCATCCTGCCCCACCTCGAATTCGTCTCCATGCCGTTCGGCATGACGGTGTGCGAAGCCGACACGGCAATGCAGCATGCGTATTTCCTGACCAGCAGCATCGTCTCCCTGATGTATGAGACCCGCGACGGCGCCTCGTCCGAGACCGCAGTGGTCGGCAACGAAGGCGTGGTTGGCGTGGCACTCTTCATGGGTGGCGGCAACAGCCTGAACCGCGCCATCGTCAAGAGCGCCGGTTACGGCTTCCGCATGAAGGCCAGCGTCCTGAAGGAAGAATTCAGCCGCGGCGGCGTGTTCCAGCAAATGTTGCTGCGTTATACACAAGCTCTGCTGACGCAGATGTCGCAGACCGCGGTCTGCAATCGTCACCATAGCGTCGTCCAGCAGCTGTGCCGCTGGCTGCTGTTGTCGCTGGACCGCCTGCCATCGAACGAGATGAGCATGACCCAGGGCCTGATCGCCAACATGCTGGGCGTGCGGCGCGAAAGCGTGGCGGAAGCCGCCGGCAAACTGCAAGACGAAGGCCTGATCCATTACAGCCGCGGTCATATCACCATCATCAACCGTGTCGGCCTGGAAGCGCGCGTCTGCGAATGCTACGCCGGCGTCAAGAAGGAATACGATCGTTTGCTGTCCGATAAAATTACTGCCTGAACGAGCGTTTCGCAGGTCGTGATTCACACCTGCGACAGCAGCGATCGATAACGACGATTCAACAACGGACGCCCCGCTCAGTCGGGGCGTTTTGCATTGATCATCGCGCCTGTTTGGCCGGCGCCAGTGGCAAACGAATCATGAACTGCGCGCCCATTCCCTCGCCTTGACTGACCGCGCTGATGCGTCCACCATGCATCTCGACCAGTTGCCGCGTGATCGACAGGCCCAGTCCCAGGCCGTTGTAGCGCCGGCTGGTACCGGTATCCTGTTGACGGAAGCGATCGAATACATGTTCCAGAAATTCGCTGCTGATACCGGCGCCGTTATCGCTGACCGTCAACTCGATCTCGCTGTCGATCCTGGCCATCGACACGCTGACCTTGCCCTGTTTGGACGTGAACTTGATGGCATTCATCAGCAGGTTCCACAGCACCTGCTGCAGCCGTGCCGGATCCCCCTGCACCACGCCAGGCGGCCCCGGCCCCACCGACAGGGCGATTTCCTTGGCATCGGCGGCCGGCTGTACCGAACCGATCGCATTGTCGATCACATCCGCCAGATCGACCCGCTGCACTTCCAGACGCAGCTTGCCTGACATGATCCGGCTCATGTCGAGCAAGTCATCCACCATCTGCGCCTGCAGCTTGGCATTGCGGTCGATGACTTCCAGGCCTTTGCGCAGCTTTTCCGGATCGCTGTGGTCGCGTAACAGGAATTGGGCCCAGCCGACGATCGCATTCAGAGGCGTGCGCAATTCATGCGACAGCGTGGTCACGAATTCATCCTTGACCCGCACCGCCCGCTCGGCCTCGGACCGCGCCGAGCGTTCCGACACCAGCAGGTCCTCGCGCTCCTGGTCGGCCCGCTTGTCGTCGTCGATATCGGTACAGCTGCCAAACCACTTCGTGACCCGACCACTGCGGTCATGTACCGGCGCGGCGCGGCTCTTGAACCAGCGATAGACCCCATCATGCCGGCGCAGGCGCTGTTCCACGTCATACGGCGCGCGTTGCCCGACGGCGTCCTGCCAGGCCTGCCGGGTCAGGTCGCGGTCCTGCGGATGGATCACCTCGAGCCAGGCCGAGCCGAGCTGTGCCGATTCGGCGATGCCGGTATAACCGACCCATTGCTTGCTCAGAAAATCGCAGTCGCCGTTCGGCAGGCAGGTCCAGACCAGTTGCGGAATCGTCTCGGCCAGGATGCGGTATTGCAGGTCTTGCTCATGGGCGACTTCGGCGGCTGCCAGGCGTTTCTGCAGGCGGCCCTGCACCAGCACCCGCTCGACCGCTTCCGGCAGATAGTCCAGGTAGTCACCGGTCTTCGGCAAGACATCGGCAATCCCCGCGCGCAATGCTTCGATGATGCGCGATTCGTCCGTGAATCCGGTGACCAGGATCGCCGGCAGGGTTTGCCCAGCTGCGCGCAGGGCGCGGAAAAAATCCAGCCCGGTGGTGGCTGCCTTCAAATCGTAATCGACGATCAGCGCATCCGGCGCATCGGTGCCGGTGATGACCTGTGCGGCTTCTGACGTGGCCGCAGCGCTGACCCGGTAGCCGCTGCGTTGCAACACGCGCTGCGCCAACTGCAGCAATCCTTCATCGTCGTCGAGCAGTAATACATGCGGTGGGCGGCCATTGCTCATGACGGCGAACCGACGCGTACGTTGGCCGGCAACTTGACGACCTGCAGAAAAAACCCGAGCCGCCGCACCGCTTCGATGAATGCTTCGTACTCGACCGGCTTGGTGACATACACGTTGCAACCGAATTCATAGCAGCGTTCGATTTCGCGCGGGTCGTCGGTGGTGGTGAGCATGATCACCGGCAGTGCCGCGGTCGCAGCGGCCGCCTTCAGCCGGCGCAGGACTTCGACGCCATCGACCCGCGGCATGTTCACGTCCAGCAGCACCACCGGATTCTGCAGCGCCATGGCTTGCGCAGCGGCATCGCCGAAAAAATAATCCAGCGCTTCCTGCCCATCCTTGAGCCGCATGAAGCCATTGACGATGCCAGCGCGCCGCAAGTTCTTTTCGACCAGGGTGGCGTGGCCATCGTCGTCTTCCACCAGAATGATGCTGACGCTTTCCTGATTTTGCATGAAGGTTCCTTAAGTATGGAGCGTGTCGCCAATGCCGGCAGCAGGCTCTGCTGACTCTGCTGACCCTGCCGCTGCAGCGGTTGAATCCGGCAGCGCCGGTGGCGTCGGTAGCATCGGCAGCGCGGGCAGCCCAGGCAGCGCCAGGAAGAAAGTGGTGCCAGCGCCCTCGACCGATTCGACCCAGACCTGGCCGCCATGGCGCTCGGCTGCGCGGCGCACCAGTGCCAGGCCGATGCCTTCGCCCTTTGCCACCGTGCCATGAAACCGCTGGAAGGCTGTAAACATTTTGGGGAGATAGGCGGCCGGAATGCCGAGGCCATTGTCGCGCACATAAAAAACGTGGCGCGCTTCGGCATACTCCAGCCCGTGCGCCTGTGTGGGCATGACGCCGATCTCCAACACGCCCGCCCGGGTGGCATCGAGGTAGGTCAACGCATTGCCGATCAGATTGCCGAACATCTGCTCGATGGCCGTCGGGTCGGCCCACACGAACGGCAGCGCAGCGATTGTCACGCTGGCGCGACGCTCCTGGACCGTGCCGTGCATGGCGTCGACCACCCGGTGCACGATGCGATCGACGTCCACCGCTTGCATCTGATAATCGACCCGGCCGGCCCGGCTCAGGCGCAAGAGCGCATCGATGATGTTGGATGTGCGCACCACCGCGGTCTGCAGGAAATGCAGCGACTCGGCGATGTCCTTGTCGATGATGCGGCCGAATTCGGCACGCTCCCGGTCGCTTACCGATGCCTGTGCAACAGCCTGTTGCAGATCGCGGCAAGAGTGCATGATCTCCTTGCTGAATCCCTGCAGGTTCACCAGTGGCGAGCGCAGATCGTGCGACACGCTGTAGATGAACATTTCATTTTCCTGGGTCTGCTGACGCAGGTTTTCATTGACCACGGCCAGCTGCTCGGAGCGCTGCTCGAGTTCCTGCCGATAGGCCATCGCCACCCGGTCGGCTTCGGCCAGGCGACGGCTGGTCTGATGCAGCACTTCATCGAGCCGGGAAATTTCATCGCGGCCGGCCAGTGGCGCTGCCAAGGGTGCATTGTCGGCCAGGCGCTGTGCGTTCGACGTCAATGTGGCCAACCGGCGCCCGAAGCTGCGGGTGAAAAGAAGCACCGCAAGCGCCGCCGCCAGCAGCGAGCCGACCACCGCGGCGATCAGCATCGCCCGTTGCCGCTCCTTGCTGGTCTCGAGATCGCGTTCGCGCCTGGCATCGATCGCATTCTGCTCATGCAGGAATTCATCGAGGTCGTCGCGGAACCGCTTGAGCACGAAGCGGGTGCCGGGCGCGCTGAATCGTTCGACCAGCGCGTCGCGTTCATCGAGAGCGATCAGCGCCTGGATTTCGCCCGACCAGGTGCGGTAAGCCTGGGCGCTGGCCTGCATGCGCGTGAGCCGGGTTTGCTGGTCGGCATTGTCCGCCACCATGGTGGTCAGTTGCGCAAGATGCTGGTCGACCTCGCGCCACAACTCGGGCTGATCGATATCGGACGGGGACGAGGTAATGACGGCGCCGCGCACGTTCGCTGCCTGGCGCAGCATGGCCGGCAACAATGCGGTCGCCTCGCGGATGACGGCCCGGCTTTGGGCGGCGCGTTCGTCGGCGTTGCTCGAAGCGACCTGCGTTTGCAATGCGATGCCCAGCAATAGCACCTCGAAGACGCTGGGGACCGCCATCAACAACACGCATTTTGTAAAGAATTTCATCCGTTGCCATCAGATCGTGAATCGGCGCGCAGCCCCGGCGAGGAGAGGCTCGCGCCGTTCGCTGCCAATGCAATCGTTCAGTAGGTCGCCGCCTGTTGCGCGACAAAATCCAGCAAGGTATCGGCATCGATTGGCTTGATCAAATGGTGATCGAAGCCCGCCGAACTGGCACGTGCGCGGTCGCTGTCGTGACCGTAGCCGGTAGCTGCCGCGATGACCACCTTGCGCGCGCCGACCGCCTGCCGCAGCTCCACCACCAGTTCGTAGCCGCTCATGCCAGGCAATCCGATGTCGCACAGGATCAGATGCGGTTCGAAGCGCCGGCAAGCCGCCAGCCCCGAGGGCCCGTCCATGGCCATCTCGACCTGATACCCTAGCAATTCGAGCAAGGCGCCCATGGATTCATTGGCATCGAGATTGTCGTCGATGAGCAAGATGCGGTAGGCCGCGGCCGGCACGCCAATGACGCTGCCGGCCTGGGGCGGTTCGATGGATGTCTCGATCAAGGTGACTCCTCATGGAATGGCGACGTTCCTGCAATGCGGTCGCCATTGGAGACGGTGGCAACGATGGCATCGTCGCGCAAACC